>NZ_JAJNHJ010000033.1:0-26589 GCF_022386965.1 Mammaliicoccus sp. B-M6 | reverse complement strand
TTCATAGAAAAAACACCTCCGTATAAATTCATTTTAATATGAATTCAACGAAAGTGTTTTTATTTTACTCCCACATCATGGGGTTAGTGCAAAACGATGCCCAAGGTTTTTTTATGGATTTTTAATCAGTTTGTTTGACTATGTGTTTCTATCCTCTATTTTGTACAATCAATAATTGGACAGCGTTCGTTTTTAAGAAATAAGTTTCATCAATTTTATTTGTGTTATAATCTGCCATTTCTATATCTGGCGAACAATATCTATCTAATAATACTGTATTTAAGAAGTCCAAATTACCATGAGTATGATCTAACTTTCTAATCGCTTTAAAGATATTTCCATTGTCTTGGTCGAAAGTAATTTTCGTAACTCTGAATTTATCGAATGGGATGTCTCGATAAGATAAGATAATTCCGATATTATTTTGATAGTTGATATCATGTGGATGATACAGTTCATAGTTAAATAATAAATAGAATATTTTATTATGAATTTCAAATTTAATATAGTTTGGACCTTCATAAAATTCATGACCGTTAAAATGACTTAGTATAGATAATAAATAATTCGTTGGACTTTTACAGTGATATTTTAAATATAAAGATAAAGGCTGTTCAATGGATGAATATTTAGCAGAGGATTCTTCCATTAACCAAAATCCTATACCAGATATGTAATTTGTAATACTCATTAAATGCTTTAACATAATGGACGCATTAAAATAAAAGCTTTTACTGGTATACGTATCACCGTTTAATATATTCCATTCCATTGGGATAACATGTTTATTTTTTGACTTTAAATAAGCCATATTTTGAATAAGTTGTTTCGTATGTTGCTTTGTAATGTCTGCGATATCATAATTGTTGATTTCATCTAAGTTATACAAGTCGTTAAAGTTATAACTTAATGCAAAAGCATCAATATCTTCATATTGTGAAAAATCAATCTCTAATTCTTCATATAAATGAATAAATGGATTTGGCGCATTTATTCCAATATGTATATCAGGTAATTTCATCTTTGTTTCTCTAATTTGCTTTTTAACATGATAGATATCACCATAATCTACATCAAAGTAGATTTCTCCATTCTTGTTATAAAAATAATTGTAAATGGCATCTATTAATTCATGCCAGTTGTTTTTAAAGTTGTCGTCGTCATAATCAATATCATATATTTTTATGGCTGGTATGATTCTCGTATCTGAAAACATACTTAAACAAAAAGCTAAATTTTGTTTATAATGATTTTGATGTTCTTCACTAAAGAAAGTCTTCATTGAACAATGAATAACAATAATAGGTGTATCCGTCATTTTCTCTACATTTTCTAAAATTTCACCAAGAAAAGGCGTATAGAAATCATAAACACCACCGACATGTAAATATGTCTTATGATTTGCTGAGAGGGTCTTAAAAGGTACATCACTAAATGCCATCCTTTTATATTCATGAACAAACGATTTATTATGCATCAATTTTTGTAATTTTGAAATCAATGAAGCTTTTTCCTCTTTAGAAATTACTTCATTTTCTTTATCTTTTTTATGACGTCTATATTGAAGACGGTATTGATTAGGTGTTACATGAAATTGTTCTTTAAATTGTCTATTAAAGTTATGATAACTAGAAAAACCATGACTATTTGCGATTTGTTCTGTTTTAAACTGCGTGAACAGTAATGCGTACGTCGCTTGAAAAAGTCTTGTTTCCTTTAAATATTGAATAAATGTTGTTCCCATTTGTTTAGAGAATTCTCTAGATAAATGTTCAGGAGAAATATAAAAATGACTCGCGACACTATTAAGTGATAATCTTTCGTGATAATTTTGATCAATATATTGTTTTACTTTATAAATAAGACTGCTGAGTTCTATTTCAATATGACCATAATTTTTAGTATCCACTTGAAAACGTTCAAACATAATTTTATAAATCTCAACAACATAATTACTGCATCTAATTTTAACGTTTGTTAAGTTTGCAAGAATTGCTCTAATAAATAAGTCTTTAATTTCATGTTTATATCTATCTAATTCATTAGTCTTCGTCGTACGTGGAATCCTAAAGACAAATGCTTCTTCTCCACTTAAATTTTCCATCATCGCATAACTGATATGAAGTATAGCGACCAATCCATTATTAATGATTGGTAAATAATTATCGTTATCTTGAAGATAGAATAGGTCACCGACATTAAATTCATAAGTCGTATGATTTAATGTAACCTCTGTATGACCTTCTAAAACAAAACATAAAGCACCATAGCCGAGTAGTTTCGGGTTAATGATACTTTCTTTATGTAGTGAAATCTTATAGTTGTACAAATAATCACCTCTCAATAAAGATAAATTATGGAATAAAACATCAAAATCTGTCAATATATTTCTTTATTTAACAATATGATATCAAAAATAGTATGTAAATGTTACCTAATTTAATAAAATGGAGAAGATACTTCATAATAAATCAAATATGTTAATCGATTTAATCAAAATATGAATTTAAAACGCGTTAAAATAATAATTAATGAAATTTGTGTATTGTGAACTATTAAAAATCGGGGAAAATTAAATTGGGAGGGCTTTACTTGATAGAAACATTCAACAAAACCATTCAACAAATGATCGACTATGAGAATAAAGTGACAACTTTAAAAAATGAAAAGAAATTATCACTCGTTGATTTCATTATTTTAGAAGAAATATACACTGCAAAAGAAATTACAATCAAAGAAATTCTAAGTGGAAAGCTTTTAGAATTAAAAACAAGACCTTCTAATATAGGTACAAACTTAGCAAAATTATATAGAAAAGGTTTAATCGATAAATATAGAAGTAATCTCGACGAAAGAAAAGTTTACTACTTTATGGATGCAGAACATAAAGAAAAATACGAAACACTCGTTAAAGATATATAAGAAAAAAGGCAAGGACAAAATTTATGTCCTTGCCTTTTCTGTTGCTATAGAATACTTATTTAATCAATTGTCGTGTGCTGCGCTCGATATATTGTGCGGAATGGATTGATACAAGCTCACCTTTATTTAAGTTAAATAAGTTAAGCTTCATAATTTTATTCATCGCATCTTCTACGATATCGCTTGATAAGTCTGCTTTTGGATTTTGAATTTGTAATGTAAATGTCTTCTCTAAAGAAGTTTTAAATGTTAATTCTAATACTCTTTTCATATTTTCACCTCCTAAATCTTTTTAGATAGTACTAATTTTCTATCTGTATTGTTTTGACGATATATGCATCTTTAAATTTCTCGTCACTTAATGTTTCGATAATGCCTTTAAAAGTTTTAACTTGTTCGGGTGTAACGTTTAAATTAATTGCATTAAATTTACGTTGAACAGTTTTTACTTTAGAAGCTTCATCTAAATACTGATGCAATAAAATAATGTTGATGTCTTTAACTGTTTCCATAAGTAAAACCTCCTTTCACTTTATATATCGAAATAAGTATGTAAAAACGACAAAAAAATGTATAAATTACTTTCATGTTACTCAAATATATATTATTATTAATATGTACCTTAATTAGGAAGGATGGACCAAATTTATGCAACAAGTATCTCCAATTAAGAATAAAGATGACATTAGAGCAATGTATGAAGTATTGAAATCACATAGTGAACGAGACTATTTATTGTTTAGCTTAGCTATTCATACTGGTATGAAAGTAAACCAGCTACTTAATTTAACGGTCCAAGATTTATTTGATGAGGACAATGATATAAAGCAAGATTGGATAAATAACGAACAGGATTTAATTAAAGTTGTTATACCGTTACATTTGAGATCGAGTTTATCCACTTTTATTTATGAAGAAGGATTAAAAAGAGATGACTTTGTGTTTATGTCCATCAAAACAAAAAAACAATTATCAAGACAACAAGCTTATCGAATTATACATGTTGCAGCTGAAGAAGTAGGGTTGAAGAATATCGGGTTGTACTCGTTAAGGAAGACTTTTGCATATCATGCCTTCAAATCAGGGGTATCTGTTTCGATTATTCAAAAATACCTCGGACATCAATCGTTAATAGAAACTTTAAAATTCATTGATGTCACGACAATAAAAAAAGAAACGACAATTGAACTTAATATATAGAGAGAAAGGGGTCAATGTATGGCTTTAATATGGCTGTTTTTAATGATTATCGTTGTGATGTCGATCGTGCTCATGACGATGAATACAAAGTTTAGCCGATTTGCTGGATGGCTAAGTTTAATTGCGCCAGTTCTAAGTTCCATATATTTCTTAAGTCAAATTAAGACGATATATGCTGGCCAAAGTATTACTTATTTCCAAGAGTGGATTCCACTTGTAGATGTTAATTTAGATTTACGTTTAGATGGTTTATCTTTAATTTTTGCACTACTTATTTCATTAATCGGTGCAGGTGTCTTCTTATATGCCATTTATTATCTTTCCCATGAAAAAGAGAATCTTCCAAGATTTTATACGTATTTGTTAATGTTTATGTTAGCAATGTTAGGTGTCGTACTTTCAAATAATACGATATTGTTATATACATTTTGGGAGTTAACAAGTATTTCTTCATTCTTGCTCATTTCATATTGGTATCAACGTAGAAAGAGTCAAGACGGTGCTTTGAAATCATTTTTAATTACAGTGTTTGGCGGTATGGCAATGTTAGTTGGATTGATTTTGCTATACAGCATTACGGGTACGAATACAATTACTGAACAAGTCGGTATGATTGATAAAATTTATGAATCACCATGGTTTGTACTTGCAGTCATTTTAATCTTACTCGGAGCATTTACGAAATCTGCACAATTTCCATTTCATATTTGGTTGCCAGATGCAATGGAAGCACCAACACCTGTCAGTGCTTATTTACATTCAGCAACAATGGTTAAAGCAGGATTATATTTATTATTAAGATTTACACCAATTATCGGTCAAAGTACATGGGTCGTTTATACAGTTGTTACTATCGGTTTAGTGACATTATTAGTCGGTTCATTCTTTGCAGTTAATAAGAAAGATTTAAAAGCAATGCTTGCCTATTCAACAATCAGTCAGCTCGGTATGATTATGACGATGATCGGTTTAGGGCTATTAGCATTAAATAGTAATTTTAAAGCAGATAACGAAATCTTTTTAGCGAGTTTATTTGCAGCATTATTCCATTTAATTAACCATGCGATTTTTAAAAGTGTTCTATTTATGGGTGTCGGTATTATCGACCATGAAACAGGAACAAGAGATGTTAAAAAGCTTGGTGGATTAAGAACAATCATGCCAATAACAGCAGTTGTCATGACAATCAGTGCACTATCTATGGCAGGTATTCCGTTATTTAATGGTTTCTTAAGTAAAGAGAAATTCTTTACGAGTTTAGTAGAAACAGGACACACAGATATCTTTAATCAAACGATGTCTACCGTAATGATATTAGCTGGGTTTGTCGGCAGTATATTTACATTTGTATATTGTATTAAACTCATTAAAGAACCATTTTTCGGTAAGCTTAAAAAAGAACAATTACCGAAAGTACCACGTCATGATGGCGGCGGGTTATTAATCTCACCAATGATTATCGTATTGTTTGTTCCAATCATTTTCTTTGTACCGAATGTATTAGGAGAATATTTAATTGGTCCAGCATTAAGAGATATATTCCACGATAGCGAGATTATGGCTCATTTACCACATATTAAAGCGTGGCACGGATTTACAGTAGAATTATTCTTAACACTTGGCATATACATTATTGGGACACTTCTTATACTCGTGCCAAAATGGGATGTTATTTATAGTAAGATTTCTAAAAACTTAGAAATCAATACGCTATATACAAAAGGTATGGATGCATTAGATCGTATCAGTACGTTTTCAATTCAAGGTATTATGAATAATAAACTGAATCAATATTTACACATTATTTATGTAATCTTCTTTGTCATTATGGGATATGGTATTTATCAAGTCGGTATTTATGATATTGCTTATTACCATATTACTGAAGCGACAACATTTGAAATCATTATATTAATTAATATAGTGATTACTGCAACAGCGTTAATGTTTATACGAGAAAGAATGACAATGACGATTTTAAATGGTGTCATCGGGTATTCGATCGCGGTCGTATTCATATTTATGAAAGCACCTGATTTAGCTTTAACGCAACTTGTTATAGAAACGATTACGACAGTATTATTCTTATTAGTGTTCTATCATTTACCAAACGTTCAGAAAGATACACCAAACGTTATCAGTGAAATTGTGAAATTAACAATTGCTTTATTAATGGCAGTATTTGTTGTGGTCTTTGTCATTATGATGCAACAAGATAGCCTGTTCGACAAAATTTCATTCTACTATGATAATGCATACGAATTAGCAGGTGTTAAAAATATCGTTAACGGTATTCTAGGAGACTTTAGAGCGTTAGATACAATGCTTGAAGGAATCGTTATATTAATTGCAGGATTAGGTATATTTACATTAGTTGAATTTAAGATAAGAAAGGATGAGCCAAATGAAAGAAAATGATGTTGTATTAGAAACGATATCCAAAATTGCTATATTCATAATATTGACGTTTGGATTTTATATTTTTCTTGCTGGTCACGATAACCCAGGTGGTGGGTTTATTGGTGGACTCGTCTTTAGCTCAGCCTTTATCTTAATGTTTTTAGCTTTTGATGTGGAAACAGTCGTTCAATCAATGCCATTAGACTTTAGAGCAGTTACGATTATTGGATGTCTCATTTCAATTGGTACAGGTATTATTCCAATGTTCTTTGGACATCCGATGTTAACACATGAGGATGGCTATATGACATGGCCGTTGTTAGGTGAGATTCATTTATCAAGCGTTACACTTTTTGAGCTCGGCATACTACTTACTGTAGTAGGGGCAGTTGTAACAATCATGCTTGCGATAAGTGGTGATAACAGTTGAATTTAATACTGGTTATTATAATAGGCGTACTCACATTTGTAGGAACATATATGATTTTGTCTAAGAACTTAATTCGAATTGTTATTGGTACAGCAATTTATACACACGTAGCAAACTTAATGATTTTATCCATGAGCGAGTTTGGTGGAAAGAATGTTCCACTTATTAATGGAGAAGGTAAAGATTATGTCGATCCTTTACCTCAAGCATTGATCTTAACAGCTATTGTAATTGGTTTTGCTGTTACAGCATTTTTACTCGTACTTATATATAGAACATTTAAGTTGACGAAAGTAAATAGAATAGAGGCGTTACGCGGTGAGGATGAAGATGTAGATGAATAATTTAATATTAGTACCATTACTCGTACCTTTAATTACTGGATTAATATTGTTCTTCTTTAAAGAACGTTTAGCTTTAACAAGACGTATCGCGGTAACGAGTTTATCAATTACAACAATCATCTCGGTATGGCTACTTATAGAAGTTAGTCTTAATAAAGTACTTGTTATTAACTTTGGAGATTGGCAACCACCATATGGTATACAGTTTGTCGGAGATGAATTAGCACTTCTATTTACATCTGTTTCTTGTTTTGTTGTAACAGTTATTATATATTTTGGTTTTGGTAAACGAGAAAGAGTAGCAAATAGATATTTCTTACCATCTTTTATACTATTTTTATTAACAGGTGTTAACGGAAGTTTCTTAACGGCAGATATCTTCAATTTATACGTTATGTTTGAAATTATGTTATTAGCATCATTTGTATTATTAACACTTGGACAATCTATCGAACAACTAAGAGCGAGTGTTATTTATGTTGTTATTAATGTTGTCAGTTCTTGGTTCTTCTTAATGGGTGTAGCATACTTATATGGAACGTTAGGCACGTTGAACTTTGGACACATCGCAATGCGTATAACTGAAAGTAATCAACCAACGACCGTTACTTTAGTAGCAGTTATTATGATTTTCGTCTTTGGTGGTAAAGCAGCCTTAGTAATGTTTATGTGGTTGCCGAAAGCATATGCAGCTTTAAACACTGAATTAGCGGCATTGTTTGCCAGCCTTATGACTAAAGTCGGTGTCTATGCATTGATAAGAGTTATGGTGTTGATGTTCGATGAAAAGCCAGAAGTTACACATTTCCTATTATATATTATGGCTATCATCACAATGATCATCGGCAGTATCGGTGTATTAGGATTTAAAGATATTAAAAAGATTGCAGCTTACCAAGTTATTTTATCAATAGGATTTGCTGTCCTCGGTTTAAGTGCAAATAATAGTGATGGTATTACAGGGGCAATATTCTATGTCAGTCATGATATGATTATTAAAACATTATTATTCTTAATCATAGGTACTTTCGTATTATTATCAGGCACGAGATATTATGATCAGTTTGGTGGATTAATTAAATATTATCCTAGTTTAGGGATTATATTCTTTATCACGATATTATCAATCGGTGGTGTACCACCATTTAGTGGATTTCCTGGGAAATTATTAATTATTAAAGGTGCTTTAGATAATGGTTATACAATTGGTGTCATCGTGATGGTAATTACAAGTGTCATCGCCATGTACAGTTTACTAAGAATATTCTTAGTGATGTACTTCGGTAGAAACGATATTCCTAAAGTTGAAAGGGTTCCACTTTCTAAACATAAATTATACGCGATGATCATATTAACAGTAGCTACTATCGTATTAGGTATTGCATCACAATATGTATTGAATATTTCAGAATTAGCAGCACAATTTAACATACATGAACAGTCATATATTAAAGAAATTATTCCAAACGTAGAAGTGGAGGCGAAGTAATAATGGCACAGTTGTTATTAAATATTTTAATCGCCTTCTTATGGACGTTATTCCAAGATGAAGATAAATTTCATTTATCTACCTTTGTAGGTGGATATCTCATTGGTATCGTTATTGTTTATTTAATGCATAGATTCTTTGGACATGTCTTCTACTTGAAAAAAGTTTGGGTAATCTTCAAGTTTATTTGTGTTTATAACTATCAACTTGTGACTTCAAGTATGACAACAATCAATTATATTTTATTTAAAACAAACAAAGTTAATCCAGGTCTTGTAACATATGAAACAACGTTAAAACAAGATTGGGCGATTACATTGTTAACATTGCTTATTATGCTTACACCAGGTTCTGTTGTGCTTAGACTTTCACCTGATGGTAGGAGATTCTTTATACATGCAATTGATATTTCAGATAAAGAAAAAGAAATTTTAACGAAGCAAATTAAGAAATATGAAAAACTAATCTGGGAGGTGCTTAAATAATGTCATTTATCATATTAGCAATTATCAAAACAGCGCTTGTTATATATGGTATTTCCATTGTTGTCGTACTTCTCAGAACGATCATAGGTCCAACTACTGCGGATAGAGTCATTGCTTTTGATGCAATCGGTGCGATTTTAGTTTCCGTAGTAGGGGTATTAAGCATTATTTATGATACATTCAGTTATTTAGAAGCGAGTTTGATTATCGCAATACTTTCTTTCTTGAGTACAGTAGGTATTTCACGTTTCATAGAAGGGGGTCGTGTCTTTGAATCTAAGCGAGATCGTTAGTTTAATTGCCGCTTTATCAATATTGTTAGGTTCAATAGCAGCGCTCATCAGTGCGATAGGAATTGTACGCTTTAGAGATACATTTCTTCGAAGTCATGCCGCTACTAAAAGTTCTACATTATCTGTGTTGCTTACTTTGACAGGTGTGTTTATATATTTCTTAGTGACACAAGAATACTTTAGTGTCCGAACATTATTAACAATACTGTTCTTATATTTAACATCTCCAGTAGCAGGACATATGATTATTAGAGCAGCTTATAATTCAGGATCATATATGTATATGAAAGAATTTACTAAAAAAGGTACTTCATTAAACTTCAGGTATGATCGTAAAGAAACAAAGAAAGACAGAAGAAGAAGAGCCGAAAAAAGACAAATGATGAACGAGGCATTTTCTAAAAATGATAAAGAAACATTTAGTAAATATAAGCAAGTCATGAAAAAAGATGATCCAACATTAAAATAATAGAATTTATTTGAGAAGTGTATGTTATGGGTGTCGTTAGGGACAGAATTCTGAGAAATGTCTCTAAGGATACGAGTTCTAATTACCAGAATTCGGAATAATGATAGTTACAGCATTCTAACTACCACAATTCAGAATAATGGAAGTTACAGCGTTCTAATTACCAGAATTCGAGATAATGGAAGTTATATACACAAAGAAGTGGCCGAGATGATTAAATCTCGGCCTCTTTTTTCATTATTTCATACTATTATGAATAGCTTCTGCATTGTGTTCCATCATATTGTAATATGAGTTACCTTTAGAATCTTTTTTACCGATTGAATCTGTGAATACTTCATCTTTAATGTTGAGGCTTGTTTCTTCTGCTAATGTTTGCATACTTTTCTTATCAACACTTGTTTCGACGACTAATGATTTTAGATCATGGTCTTTCACAAATTTAATGGCTTGCTTCATTTGATCTGGTATACCTTGTTTTTCTGTATTAATCTCCCAAATATATCCTGGTGTTATATGATAGCTTTTAGCGAAGTATTTAAATGCCCCTTCACTTGTTATAAAAGCACGTTTATCTTCAGGAATATCATTGAATGCTGTCATCATTTTATGATGTAGTTTATCTAGTTTATTCGTGTATTTTTCAGCATTGTCTTTAAATTGTTTACTGTGATCTTTATCTATATCACTTAAGTGTTTTTCAATTGTATTGACGTATTTTATACCATTTTCAATGCTTAACCAAGCGTGTGGATCGATTTTATTTTTATTGCCTTCTCCACCTTTTAAATAAATAGGTGTAACGTCTTCAGTTGCTTGAATAACATTTTTGTCTGAGACTTTTTTACCTGCTTGTTCTAATGCTTTTTCAAACCAACCATTTCCACTTTCAAGGTTAAAACCATTATATATAATGACATCTGCATCTGTTAATGCTTTGACGTCTTTTGGTTTAATTTCATATTCGTGAGGGTCTTGACCGATAGGGACGATGCTTGTAACTTTTGCATCAGACTTTGTCACTTCTTTAGTCATATCCGCTAATATTGAATTTGTTGTTACAATTTTTAAATGTTTGTCTTCATTAGATGATGTTGCATTACAAGCACTTAATAAAATAATGATAGCGAGTAATGGCATAAATAATTTCTTCATGTTTAACCTCCTAAGCAAATTTTAATTTCATTTTATGTATGGTGAATGTAATCATGTACACTAAGCAGCAGACTAATACGATACACGCGCCACTTGGTAAGTTATAAAGGTAACTTATATACATGCCACAGGCCGCACATATTGCACTGATAACACTTGCGACAATCATCATTGATTTTAATGATTTTGTGATTAAAAATGCAGCTGAACTCGGTGTAATAAGTAGTGCAACGACAAGTATAATGCCCACTGTTTGTAAACTAGCAACTGTTACAAGCGCTAATAGCATCATGACAAAATAATGAATGACTTTTACATTTAAACCGCTCATTCTAGCTGCAATAGGGTCAAACGTTGATAAATGCAAGGGTTTGTAAAATAATATGACACAAGCGATAACAATTATACTGACTATGCTCGTTGTATAAAATGCACTTGAAGTTACTGCTAGTATGTTCCCAAATAAAATATGATATAAATCAGTAGAGGAGTTAATTTGACTTATGATAATAATTCCAAGGGAAAAGAATGCAGTAAAGATAATACCGATAGCTGCGTCATTTTTAGTTTTAGAGTGTTGGGCAATGTAACCAATCAGAAAGCTCGTTAACATACCGGTAACGAGTGCACCTATAAACATCGGAATGTTCAATACGTAACTTATTGCAACACCAGGCAGTACGGCATGGCTCATAGCATCACCCATTAAAGATAAACCTCTTAGTATGATGAGGCTACCTACAATGCCACAGACAACACCAACTACAATAGCAGTAATCAGCGCTCGACTTAAAAAATTATATTGTATTAGGGATGAGATAAATTCATTAATCATGGTGTAACGCCTTCCTTTAGAAATACTTCTTTAATATTGTGTTCTGTTAAAGCTTCAGATGCTGTGCCAAAAAATTTAATAGTTCGATTGAGGAGGATGATTCTATCAAAATATAATTTGGCTTTTTGAATATCATGATGAACAATTATGATGAGTTTTCCTTCTGACTTTAATCTTCTAAGCATGTTTATCATGATTTCTTCACTTTTAAAATCAATACCGACAAATGGTTCATCGAGACATAATAAATCACTGTCTTTCATTAAAGACTTTGCTAAAAGAACACGTTGTAATTGACCACCACTTAATTGATTTAATGTCTTATCTTTTAATTCAGTTAGTTGTAACTCTGACATTAATTGATCCCTTTTTTGATAAGCTTCTTTTTTTAATGGTCTAAACCAACCTGATGTAGCATAATAGCCTGTTAATAAACTATCTTGAACAGTGATAGGGAAATCTAAATCTAATTGATTTCTTTGAGGAATATACGTTAATTGTTTCAACTGTTGGTTTATCGGTTTATCATGCCAATAAACTTCTCCTGATGCCTTAAATTCACCCAAAATCGATTTAATAAATGAAGATTTTCCTGCACCATTCGGTCCCATAATGCCAATTAATTCACCTGTAGATTCAATGGTTAAATTAATATCATGCAATATGTGCTGTTGTCCTAAATATAAATTTAAATTTTTTACCTGCAACATGTTATCACCTTTTCTAAAAATAAGTTTAGGCTAACCTAAACTATAATTCGATTATATTAGAAAATTATCTAAAGTCAAGAGATAGCCTGTAAAAATAAATCGTGGTACAATAAATATATGATAATAAAAGTGAGGTCAGAGTAGATGTTGACTGAAGAACAAGAAGACTACTTAAAAGCGATTTTTGGATTAAATGGCACAACAGATTACGTATCCAATAAGAATTTAGCGCAAGATTTAAATATTAAACCTTCATCAGTTAGTGAAATGATGTTACGTTTGAAAAAGGATGATTACGTAGATATTCGTCCATATAAAGGTGTGAAATTAACTCAAAAGGGTTTAGATCATACAACTAATATTATTAAAAGACATAGACTCATAGAGCGATTCTTAATAGAAGAACTTGAATATACTTGGGATGAAGTTCACGAAGAGGCAGAAATATTAGAACATCGTGTGTCTGACCGTTTTATAGATAAGATAGATAAGTTAATGGGTTACCCAACAACTTGTCCGCATGGTGGTATTATTCCAAGAGAGAATCAAATAGAGGAAATTTATAACACATCATTAAATGAGTTTGAAATTGGAGATGACGTTGAAATTAAACGTGTAATGGATTACGTGAATCTCTTAGATTATTTAAGTAATCAAGAATTGCATATTGGCGATGTAGTAACAATTAGCAATAAAGATAGCTTAAACCAACTCATAGAACTTAAACTAAAAGATAAAACAATTATGATAAGTGAAACAAATGCATCATATTTGTTTGGTATAAAAACAGCTTAATAAATAAAAACCAGCAGAAATTCAATAGAATGAATTTCTGCTGGTTTTTTGTTTATGGATTAAAATAACGGGACTCCATATTTAAAGTTCCAATATCTACGGCCATAAAATATTAAAAGTATACATAACAGCATATACATTAATCGCTATCCATATAACACTAAAGAAGATAGTTGGAATTTTAGTGAGTTGTCTTAACTGACTACCATCCCATTCTTGTCTTGAACGTGAGAATGTTAATAGGAATATTGTAATACTCGATTGTGCGACTTCACCTAATAATGTTCCTAAACTGATGTGATAAATATACGTAATGATTTGTCCAAAGTCATGTATATTCGGTGCAGATAGTACTTCGTATAAAGCTACTGCAATAACGACGAGAATGATACTTGGGATAAATTTCTTAGATGTTAATATGACATAGAATAAAAACATGATCAGAAGAATGATTAAGAAAATTGGTCCGAATGTGTGATATTTAAGCCATACACCTAAAATCAACATAATCGGCGGCATGATATAACCGAATAAAGTCGTTATAAATTGATTTAAACGTGATTTGGAACCAGTAACGGCGTAACCTTGTCTACCGGTTTCCATGCGCTCTTTACGACGCCAAACAACTACGAGGTCTTTAGGCTTACCACCTGATAGTTTATTTGCTATAACATGACCCATCTCATGGATGAGTATTGGAAAATAACCTAAAATGATATCAATTAAACTTAAAATGGGCTGTTGTCTTCTATGATGAACAAATACATATATAAGCGCGATGATCGTTATCATTGTTAAGGATAAATTTATTGGTTCTGATAGGAAATTCGGTAAAAATTGAATCAAAAAAACGTCACCTCGTATTGAATAGTTTAAGACTATTCTACACTAAAGTGACGTTTTTGTTGTCGGACTTAAGACTTAATATCCGTTATTATTTTTTCTTACGTTTGATTAACCAAGTTAATAAAAGGATGATTCCAGCAATAAGTAAGATTGACGCTGTCATAATAATAGATCTATTATCAGTACTTGTTACTTTTTTCTTTGTTTCGTTAAATTTATGTTTACTTGGCGTTTCTACTTTTACAGACGGTGGACCATAGCTATCATTGATATAAGAACGGTTATAATCAATGCTTGCACGTCCATCTTTAAGTACGACTTTATAATCTACGCCTTTACGAACGACATCATATAAGTCCTCAGTAACGTAGTATTTTTTGCCATTAATTTTTTGAGTACCTTTAGATAATACTTTTTTCCATTCATATTCTTTGAATGATTTTTCCATCAAGCTATTACCCATCATATTACGTTCTTTCTCTCCACCAACACTGTTGTAATCTCCTGCACCTAAAAGAACTTGGTTAATTCTTAATCCATCTCTTTTAGTAGAAAGACTGTGGTTATAGTCGGCAGTGTCACTAGAACCCGTTTTCAGACCATCAGTACCTTTAAGTGACATATCTGCACCTTCAAGTGAATGATTATACGTATAATATGTAACGTAGTGAACAGTAGGGGCAACTTTTTTAGTGTATTCTAAAATGTCAGGATACTGTTTTACAAGATGTTGCGTTAAAATGGCAAAATCTCTAGCTGTTGTATAGTTATCTTCATCTGATTGATAACGTTTAGCTTTATATTCTAGTAATAAATTATTAGAAGCACCATTAGCATTGTAGAATTTCGTATGTTCCATACCTAATTTCTTAGCTGTTTCATTCATGTAGTCAACAAAGTCAGAATCTAAATCCTTTTTTTGTTGTTTAGATGCTGTATTTTTATTGGAGTCTTTATCTTTTTTATCTATCTTTTTAGCAGAAGCTAAGTTCTCAGCTTTCATCGTTTCTCTTCCTAGAATCATCGCACCTGCATTTGAAGAGTTAGAAACGGTAATTTGCATGAGTTCAGAGATTGTATAAACATCTCCTGGATACAATTTTGTATTACTTAATTCTGGTAATGTAGATAAACGATATTCTTCGTTTGTCATTTTAACTTTAGCATTTTTATCAAGTTTGCCACTATTGATTGCTTTTTCAGTTAAATATAATGTCATTAATTTAGACATACTAGCTGGATACCATTTAGCATCTATTTTATATTCATACAAAATTTGACCAGTATCAGAACTATAGTTAATAGCGCCTTCGGGTTCATAGATTTCACCGAGTGAGTATCCATCTTCATTGGCTACTTGTGTTGGTGATTTCGGATTATCCGCTGCATAAGCACTTTGAGTTACTGGTATGCTCAATAAAAGTAATGCAAAAAATAATAATAGACTTTTTTTCATGAATAAGACCTCTTTATTTATTTTTAAAATTAACTATATCATTCTAACATATATTAATTAACTACCCTACAATAAGATAACAAATGAACGTTAATTTTTTTTGAACATATTTTAAATTTGGTATGTATAATCTCAATGCTGTAAAATATAACTATATCATTAATTTTAGTGAAGAGGTTATTAAAATGACAAAACAAAATCCTCTGCTTTATTTACTAAAAAAGGTAGACTGGCCTAAAAAATTAGTGTTTACGGCTATGACACTTTCAATTTTAGGTAGTCTTAGTGGTTTGCTCGTACCATTATTTACTGGGAAATTAGTAGATACATTTAATGCAGAAAGTTTAGATTTAAGAATGGTTTGGCTATTTATAGGTGTATTTTTAGTAAATGCAGTCTTGAGCGGTATCGGGACATATTTACTAAGCAAGATTGGTGAAAAAACAATTTATTCAATTAGAGAAAAGTTATGGAAGCATTTAATCAATTTAAAAATGAGTTTCTTTGATAAAAACGAAAGTGGACAATTGATGAGTAGAATTACAGATGATACAAATGTGATTAATTTATTTATCTCTGAAAAAGCACCAAGTGTATTGCCATCATTGTTAACACTTATTGGTTCGATTGTGATGTTATTTATTTTAGATTGGCAAATGACGCTCATGACATTTCTAATCTTACCTATATTTATCGGGATAATGGTACCTTTAGGACGAAAAATGGGTAAAATCTCAAAAGACACACAAACTGAGATTTCTAGGTTCAGCGGTATATTAGGAAGAGTACTTACAGAAATGAAATTAGTAAAAGTGACGGCGTCAGAAGAAAAAGAACTGGAAAAAACGAAAGGTACTTTATTAGGTATATATGATCTTGGATTAAAAGAAGCTAAAATTAGAGCAATCATTTCTCCACTTTCAGGCGTTATTATGACGTTAACCGTAGCTGTCATACTTGGATTTGGTGGTATTAGAGTTTCGAGTGGTGCGATTACTGCAGGGACATTAGTTGCAATGATATTCTATGTTGTACAATTATCTGCTCCAATTTTGAATTTTTCTATGTTTTTAACGGATTATAAGAAAGCTGTCGGCGCAAGTGAACGTATCTATGAGATTTATCAAGAAGAAGCGGAAAAAAGAGGCGATGATCATAATCAACCGATTACGAATCATCAAGATATTACATTTGAAAATGTTTCTTTTGGATATGAAGACAATCCTGTCATTAAAGATTTATCTTTATCCATCCGTTCTGGAGAAGTGACAGCATTTGTTGGTCCTTCAGGTTCAGGAAAAAGTACGCTGTTCAGTTTAATTGAAAGACTTTATCCAATTGATCATGGCCAAATATTATATGGGAACCAACCAATAGATGATATATCTTTAAAATATTGGCGACAGAAAATAGGATATGTTATGCAATCTAATGCGATGATGTCAGGGACGATTCGAGATAATTTAACATATGGTGTCTATTCAGAAGTAGATGAAGAAAAACTCGTACATTATACGAAGATGGCACGGTGTTATGATTTTATAATGGCGTTTCCACAAGGGTTTGATACAGAAATCGGTGAAAGAGGTACCAAATTATCTGGCGGTCAAAGACAACGAATAGATATCGCACGAAGTTTCATTAAGAATCCAGATATTCTACTACTAGATGAAGCGACAGCTAATTTAGATAGTGAAAGTGAATTCTACATTCAACAAGCGTTGAATGAATTAATGAAAGATCGTACAACTATTGTGATTGCTCATAGACTTGCTACGATAAAAAAAGCGAATCAAATTGTATTTTTAGATAAAGGTGAAATCACAGGCGTAGGTACCCATCAAGAATTATTAGCATCTCATGATAAGTATAGACATTTTGTAAATACTCAAAGTTTAACTGAATAATATAGAAGTGAATTGAACAAGATCCTAGAAAAACATTTCAGGATCTTGTTTTTTATTATAAAAAATTTTAAAAAATATGAGAAATAATGAAAGCGCAACCATTTAGATGGGGCAAAGGATTCTATAAATATCAAAAAACGAGTCAAAAATAATTCGTGATTTTTTTCACAAAATGTGCGTCAAACCTATTGACCTCAGGGAAAAGAGGTGCTATATTTATATTGTGAAAAACATCACAAATGTTAAAGATGCGCATCTTGAAAAATAAAATAAGAAAGAAGTTGTTCATTGTGCTATTAAATAATATAAATCCATTAGACAACGTTACACTATCAGCAGTTGTTGCTAGTATACCGATTATATTATTTCTATTATGTTTAACAGTTTTTAAAATGAAAGGTATTTATGCATCTATTACAACACTTATTGTAACTTTAGTCATTGCATCATTTATCTTCGAATTACCACATACTGTAGCGACTGGAGCTATAACAGAAGGATTCTTTCAAGGTATTCTTCCAATAGGGTATATCGTCGTAATGGCAGTATGGTTATACAAAGTTTCAATTGGTACAGGACAATTTAGTATCATTCAAGATAGTATTTCAGGTATTTCTCAAGACCAACGTATCCAATTATTATTAATAGGTTTTAGTTTTAATGCATTTTTAGAAGGTGCTGCTGGGTTTGGTGTTCCTATCGCAATATGTAGTGTATTGTTAATTCAAATTGGTTTTAAACCTTTACAAGCAGCAATGCTTTGTTTAATTGCTAACGGAGCAGCGGGCGCTTTTGGTGCGATTGGTATTCCAGTTGGTATTATAGATAGTTTAGGTCTTCACGGTAATATTTCAGCGCTTGAAGTATCACAGATTTCAACACTTACACTTCCAATCTTGAACTTCTTTATTCCATTTTTACTTGTCATGATATTGGATGGATTCAAAGGTGTGAAAGAAATTTTACCGATGATTCTTATTGTAAGTACAACTTATACAGGATTACAAATATTGATTACGTATTTCCAAGGTCCAGAATTGGCTGATATTATTCCACCATTATTATCTATGGTTGCATTAGCAATTTTCTCAAAATATTATCAACCAAAAAATATTTTCAGAATTTCAGATCAAGAAGTATTGGAAACAAAGAAACATTCTGTTAAAACCATTATGTATGCATGGAGTCCATTCTATATTTTAACAATTTTCGTCATGATATGGAGTGCACCATTTTTCAAAGCTTTATTTGCTGAAGGTGGTTTACTTTCTTCATTAGTATGGAATATAAGTATTCCAGGTACATTTAATGAAATTACTAATAAACTGATCACATTAAAAATCGATATCTTTAGTGCAACTGGTACTGCAATATTAATCTCAGTAGTGATCACAATATTAATTTCGAAACACTTTAAGTTTAGTGACGCATTCAATTTACTACGCGTAACAATTAAAGAATTGTGGTTACCAATTTTGACAATCTGCTTTATTTTAGCTATTGCTAAAATCACAACTTACGGCGGACTAACAGCTGCAATGGGTCAAGGTATTGCAAAAGCTGGTAACATCTTCCCAATACTATCTCCAGTATTAGGTTGGATAGGTGTATTCATGACTGGTTCAGTCGTTAATAACAACACATTGTTTGCACCAATTCAAGCGTCAGTAGCAAGTCAAATTGGTACAAGCGGACCATTGCTAGTTGCAGCAAATACAGCAGGTGGTGTAGCAGCTAAATTAATCTCACCACAATCTATAGCAATTGCAACAGCTGCTGTTAGAGAAGTTGGTAAAGAGTCTGAATTGCTTAAAATGACTTTGAAATATAGTGTCGGATTCTTAATATTCATCTGTGTATGGACATTTATTTTAACAATAATTTTATAAATATAAATTGAGGAGCGATTATAATGAAACAATTCAAAGGTAAAAAAGTCGTATTAGTAGGTAATGGTGCAGTAGGTTCAAGTTATGCATTTTCAATGATAAACCAAGGTATTTGTGATGAATTTGTCATCATAGACTTAGATAAAAAGAAAGTAATCGGGGATGTCATGGATTTAAATCATGGTACAGTATACGGACCATCACCAATTAAAGTTAAATCAGGTGACTATAAAGATTGTCATGATGCAGACTTAGTAGTTATTTGTGCAGGTGCAGCACAAAAACCAGGTGAAACAAGACTAGATTTAGTAGCAAAAAATATGAAAATTTTCAAATCAATCGTTACTGAAATAATGGAATCAGGATTTGATGGTATATTCTTAATTGCCACTAACCCAGTAGATGTATTAACTTATGCAACTATGAAATTCTCTGGTTTACCAAAAGAACGTGTAATCGGATCAGGTACTATATTAGATACAGCAAGATTTAGATATTTATTAAGTGAAGAATTCGATGTCGCACCACAAAGTGTACATGCAAACATTATTGGTGAACATGGTGATTCAGAATTACCAGTATGGTCTCATGCCAATATAGCGGGTAAACCATTAAGAAGTATTATTGAAAAAGACGAATCACGTAAACATAGAGTAGAAGAAATATTTGTACAAACTCGAGATGCAGCATATGAAATTATAGAAGCAAAAGGCGCAACTTATTACGGAGTAGCAATGGGGTTAATGCGTATTACAAAAGCCATTTTGAACAACCAAGATGTGGTGCTAACAGTGTCTGCATATTTAGAAGGCGAGTACGGACATGAAGGCGTGTATATAGGCGTACCAGCACTTATAAACAGATCAGGCATTAGAGAAGTTATCGAAATGCCATTAGATGAAGAAGAAAAATCATTATTCGATAACTCTGTTAAAGTGTTGAAAGATATACAAGCACCATTTGAAGAAGAATTTTAATAGTAAGATATATCAGGGATTTAATATATGAAAATTTTAGTAGTACCGACAAAGTCTAGAAAAGATTTTGTCGGTATTTTTTGTGGTGACTGTTTGAATTAAGGGGGATTGTGAAAATGAGCGGGATTGGAAGCGGAAGATAGAGGAAGACGTGAGTTAAAGGCGGAGTAAACCCACGAGTCGTGGCTTAATGTCTGAATAAAGCCAAGATATGAGCCAAGTCATGGCTTAAGTCCAGAGTAAAGCCATGACATCATCTATTTCTCACACCTCCATCACTTCCTTCAATTCAAACCACTTTTTTCACATCATCATTCCACATCCATTATATGATTCGTCTTCTATTTAAAATCGGCATGTTGAGGGGATTTGAGGATTGTGGTAGTATCTATATGTCTGCTAAAAAATATAGAGGAGGTAAGGTCATGAAAAATAGAATTTTACGAGATATGATATTAATTTTGGCAGGATCTTTTATTTTTGCTACGGGTGTTAATGCCTTTATCATTTCTGCTAATTTAGGTGAAGGTGGCGTAACTGGGGTTTCTTTAATCTTACTTTATGCATTCGATATTTCACCTGCATGGTCTACGTTTATTTTAAATGCTATTTTAATTGCGTTAGGTTATAAATTTTTAAGCAAGAGAAGTACTGTATATACGATAATAGCGGTTATTGCTATTTCTGTATTTCTAGGTCTGACTGAATCTTGGGTTGTGCATACGAATGAGATTTTAATTAACACAATCTTTGGTGGTTTCATGGTTGGTCTAGGTATAGGACTCATTGTATTGTCTGGTGGTACGACTGCTGGTACGACGATTCTTGCCCGAATAGCGCATAAATATTTAGACGTAAATACATCATATGCTCTACTATTCTTTGACCTTATCGTCGTGATGTTCTCACTTACTGTAATGCCTTTAGAAAAAGCGTTACTTACAGTGATTTCATTATATGTAGGAACAAAAGTGATGGACTTTGTAATTGAAGGTCTCAATCCTAAAAAAGCCGTTACAATTATTTCTCAAAATCCCGATCAAATCGCTAAAATGATTGATGAACAAATTGGTCGTGGTTGTACGATTCTAAATGGTAGAGGCTATTATTCTAAGAAAGACACAGATGTCTTATATGTAGTTATTGCGAAGACACAACTTTCTAGAACAAAACGCATGATTCGAAAATTCGATGAAAATGCATTTGTCGTTGTCCATGACGTAAGAGACGTTCTTGGAAATGGCTTTTTAGTAGATGAATAATAATGTTTAAGAGGTTGGTACACGTTAATTGTGCCAACCTCTTTTTGTGAACGGAATACGAAAATATTCAGAAAATGATAGAAAAAGCTACTATTAAATGCTATAATACATGAATGTGAATGATGATAATGATTATCATTTACAAATATATACAATTAATGAAAATATCATATAAATAGAGTTTATTTTAATGGAAAGAGGGTTCTTTATGAATCGTTTAACGGGAGAAGCTATTTCAATAGGTTATGGAGACAAATTAATAGTTAATGAATTGAACCTTGAAGTACCAGATGGCAAAGTGACTTCTATCATCGGACCAAATGGTTGCGGTAAGTCTACTTTATTAAAAGCTTTAAGCCGTATTTTAAATGTACAAACAGGTCAAGTATTATTAGACGGTAAGAATTTGCATTCAACTTCAACTAAAGAAATAGCTAAAAAGATTGCTATTTTGCCCCAATCTCCTGATGTTGCAGATGGATTAACAGTTGGAGAACTCGTATCTTATGGTAGATTTCCTCATCAAAAAGGTTTTGGTAGATTATCTAAACAAGATAAAGAGGAAATTGAATGGGCTTTAAATGTAACAGGTACGCATGAATTTAAATATAGATCGATTAACGATTTAAGTGGTGGTCAAAGACAACGTGTTTGGATTGCGATGGCGCTCGCTCAAAAAACAGACATCATTTTCTTAGACGAACCAACTACTTATTTAGATATTTCACACCAATTAGAAATTTTAGAACTTGTACAGGAATTAAATAGAGAACAAGGTTGTACGATTATTATGGTCTTACATGATATTAACCAAGCAATCCGTTTCTCAGATCATTTAATTGCTATGAAGTCTGGTAAAATTGTTGCACAAGGTCAAACTGAAGAAGTTCTAACAAATGAAATATTGGAAGAAGTCTTCAATATTGATGCAGAGCTTTCTACAGATCCACGTACTGGAAAACCAATGCTTGTAACATATAATTTATTATGTAAGCACTATACAAAGTTATAAAAGGATGGCAACCCAATGACTCAGACTAAAACATTAAAAGCTAATCGCTATCCAATTATATTAACAGTTACAATCATTTTACTTGTAGCTGTTTTACTTCTGTCATTTTTATTTGGTGCAAAAACGACTTCGATTCAAATGGTTTATGATGCGATTTTTCATTATAATCCTAAAATAGAAGAACATAATATATTAAGAGAAATAAGAATTCCAAGAGAAATAGGTGCTGTTATTGTTGGTATGGCACTTGCTGTATCTGGTGCTGTCATGCAAGGCGTTACACGTAATGGCTTAGCTGACCCTGGTTTATTAGGTCTTAATGCTGGTGCGAGTATGATGCTTGCGTTAACTTTAGCCGTTATACCTAATGCAGGCTATTTCACATTAATGCTTGCAGGATTTGTAGGTGCAGCTATAGGTGGGATACTCGTTATGAGTGTAGGCTCATCTAAACGAGGTGGATTCAGCCCGATGAGGTTAGTACTTGCGGGTGCTGCAGTATCTGCGCTTTTAACAGCTGCAAGTGAAGGAATTGCTTTAATATTTAGATTAAATCAAACATTAACATTCTGGAGTGTTGGTGGTGTAAGTGGTACAACTTGGAAACAACTTATGATCTCTACACCAGTTGTAATTGTGATTTTAGTTATTCTTATTTTTATGAGTAGACAACTTACTATACTTAGTTTAGGTGATACACTTTCTAAAGGATTAGGCCAAAATAGTACATTTGTAAGATACACAAGTTTAATTGCTACAATGTTCTTAGCAGGTATAGCAGTTTCAATCGTTGGACAAATCGCATTTGTTGGCTTAATGGTGCCACATATTGTTCGATTTATGATTGGAACAGATTATAAGCGTGTAATACCTTTATCAGCAGTACTTGGTGGTTTTATTCTGTTATTTGCAGATATGATTGCAAGAATGTTAGGAGAAGCACCAATTGGAGCTGTTATCTCAATTATCGGTGTGCCGTTCTTCCTTTATCTTGTTAGAAGGGACGGTAAAATACTATGATACATCCTAAGGTTATTAAAAAACAACGCATTACATTTGTTATATTAGTTATCGCACTTATTGCTTCAATGGAATTTGCCATGACAACTGGTGAATTTAATATGTCCTTTACGCAATTTTTCAAGACGATATTTGGACAAGGTAATGAGCTAGATACAATGGTATTATTTGAATTTAGAATGCCTAGAATGCTCATCACAATACTTGCCGGTGCAAGTTTAGCATTGAGTGGTGCAATTCTTCAAAGTATTACGAAGAATCCTTTAGCAGAACCAGGTATTCTTGGTATTAATGCAGGAAGCGGATTTATGATTACGCTATTTCTTGTTGTTGGTACGATAAAAGCAGGAGATTTTGTATATGTATTACCACTTGTAAGTATGCTTGGTGGTTTAGCAACTGCAATGGTTATTTTCATATTCAGTCATAAACGTGGAGAAGGTATAAACCCTGTAAGAATGGTCTTAATAGGTGTAGGTTTATCTACTGCTCTGAGTGGAGCATCTATAACAATTATGTCTACGTTTGATCAAGATCAAATGGAATTTATCGCAAGATGGTTCGCAGGTAACATATGGGGAGATGAATGGCCATTCGTGTTCGCATTTATCCCATGGTTGGCGATTGTTATGCCATTCTTGTTCTATAAAGCAAATGTATTAAATGTATTAAGTACGAATGAACAAATTTCCGTTTCTTTCGGTATTAATAATAATAGAGAAAGAATTCTACTCGTATTCTTAGCTGTAGTATTATCTTCAGCTGCAGTTTCAGTAGCAGGCGGAATTGGTTTCGTTGGCTTAATGGGACCACATATCGCAAGAAGTATTGTTGGACCTAGACATCAATTATACTTACCAATTGCAGTGTTAAATGGTGCGATTTTACTTGTTGTAGCAGATACAATCGGTAAAATTGTATTAGAACCTAACGGACTTCCAGCAGGTATTATCGTTGCAATAGTTGGTGCGCCGTATTTCTTATACTTAATGCAAAAATCAACGCATATATAATCATGAACTCTCTTTCTATATTGAAAGAGAGTTTTTTCGTGCTTTTAATCACGACATATTCTAAGATTTATTAAAATTTTCCTAAAAAGTATACATAAAATATAAAATTTTGTTTTCAAAATCATTTTAGGGGTATAACAAGGAGTAGTAATAGAACTTTACATAGGAGGTGCAGTTGCCAGTGAGAAGATTAAAGAATTTTTTCCTAGGCTTATTCATAATAGTAGTTGTAGGCACTCTTCTTTTTATGTACTTGGATATTAGCCAAATTAAGAGCTATCAACAAGAATTATTAAAATATAATTGGTTTGAACCAACGTTGATTGCTTGTGCAGGCGTATTAATATTCTTTGGTATATTGATGTTCTTTGCAACATTTAAACCAACACATAAAAAGCCAGGTTTACATCGTGACTATGAGGATGGTCACATTTATATTACGAGAAATTCAGT
Source organism: Mammaliicoccus sp. B-M6 (assembly GCF_022386965.1). Taxonomy (NCBI): domain Bacteria; kingdom Bacillati; phylum Bacillota; class Bacilli; order Caryophanales; family Staphylococcaceae; genus Mammaliicoccus; species Mammaliicoccus sp. B-M6. Next base: position 1,227 of record NZ_JAJNHJ010000033.1, on the reverse strand, counting down.
TGAAAAATGTATTTATCGTACTATTCAAAAATACGATGAAGTACGTCAACCTAATGTTATTGCGAAACTGTATAATAAGAAAAATAAATCTTATGCAACAATCAAAGCTGATTTCTTTGTTGTTTCAGATACAGGTCAAATTCAAACATTAACAGATCGAATTAAATCAGATATCAAACAAAATGTTGAGCATTTCTCAGAAATACCTGTAAAAAATATCGAGATTAATGTCAGAGATCAAAAATCGAGTGACACAAGAGTTTTATAAGACTAAGGATAGGAGGTTCCGATTATGCCAAATGAAAATCAAGATCCAAATCAATTCATTAATTTTATTAAAGAATATAAATGGAGAATTATTGGTTTTATCGCAATGTTAATATTAGCAGTACTATTTTTAACTATTGGTTTTTGGAAAACAGTTTTAATCCTAGTCCTATGTTTAATAGGTGTAGGATTGGGGTATATTAAGGATTGTACACAGCAGTTCTTAAATTTCTTAAATAGAATAAGTTAGACTGCTTACAATATAAATAATGCAAACAAACAAATTATAAATTAAAGGGAGAGAATCTGTTATGGCAAACGTAGATAACAACAAAGCAAAAAGTAGTTACAATGAACAAACAGGGGTAAACGAACAAGAGCGTGAAGCTCAACAACAACAAGCTCAAGCTCAAGAGCAACAATTTTCAAATACATTATCATTTTCAGATGAAGTAGTAGAAAAAATTGCTGGAATTGCTGCAAGAGAAGTTAGAGGTATTTTAGATATGAAAGGCGGCTTTGCTTCTAGCTTAACTGACCGTTTCACATCTGGAAATAACGTAACTCAAGGGGTTTCTGTTGAAGTAGGAGAAAAACAAGCAGCTGTAGATTTAAAAGTAATTTTAGAATATGGCGAATCAGCTCCTAAAATCTTCAAAAAAGTTGCAGATTTAGTTAAAGAACAAGTTAAACATATGACTGGACTTGAAGTTGTTGAAGTAAATATGCACGTTGATGATGTAATGAGTAGAAAAGAATACGAACAAAAAAATTCATCATCAGATGAAGAAGGCCAATCAAAAAGCAATAAAGAATTACAATAATTTATAAAAAAGACGAGTGAGATATTATTGCACTAACCCCAAGATGGTAGTGACCCCCCAAAGTTAGAGTTTCCATTATGCTATTAATTGGCTGGATTGAGTTCGGTATTGTACTGGACTTCGTCCAGCCAATTTT
>NZ_JAJNHJ010000032.1:0-27574 GCF_022386965.1 Mammaliicoccus sp. B-M6 | reverse complement strand
AACTAGGCTACTTATCCCCTATAGAATATAGGGAATTAGCAGCCTAGAAAATAGTGTTTTTATTGAGCTCCCTTAGTAAGGGTGCAGTGCCCAATGATTAGTTTGTTTTTTTGCTTTTATTTCTTTTTCTTTTTATTAGAAACGAGTTTAGCTGGTTTCTTCTCTTTGTTAGCTTCTTGTTGATTCCTTTCATGTGCTTCAATGATTGGTTTCATTTCTTCTTCAACTTTGTTGTTATAGAAGACATTACCTAACCATGTTTGAACAACTAAGAATGCACCACCGACTGCCCAGTATAAACCTAATGCAGATGCTGAAATGTATGACATCCAAATAATCATAATTGGAGAAATAAACATCATCATTCTCATCATATTTTTCTGTTCATCTGGAACATTCGCATACTTCATAGAAACAAATGCTTGTAATGCATAAATGATACCTGCAATGATCGTAATAATTAAATCAGGTTCAGTTAAATTAAACCATAAGAAATTCGGATATTCTGTAATTCCGCCTTCAGTAGGATATTTTAATACATAGAATAATCCCATGACGATTGGCATTTGTATAACGATTGGTAAACAACCCATGTTCATTGGATTAATACCATGTTTTTTGTATAATGCCATCATTTCTTGATTGGCTGCCATTTTTTCTTCTTGAGTACGAGCACGTTTAACTTTTTCTTGAATTGCTTCCATTTCAGGTTTAGCAAGTTTCATTTTTTCACGCATTAACTTTTGATTCTTGTACGTCTTCATCATAAATGGGAATAACGCAAAACGAACAATTAATGTTATAACGATAATAGCTAGACCATAATCGTGATTCAAATTTGTACCAAGCCAATGAATAACACTATCCATCGGTTTTACGAATGTATTATAAAAGAATCCATCCCTATTCTCAGGTTTAGAATAATCACAACCAGCTAGCACAACCATTACACCAAATAATAATGGCCATAAAGCTTTTTTCTTCATTTTTCCACCTCTATTGATATACTCACATAAAACTCATTCTATCATAGAATAGCGACAACATAAATCAATATATTAATTTTATCAAATATTTTTATACTGTTTATGAAAGCCCTTCACAGTTTGTTCAATATTTTGACTTTTCGCTATAGCAGAGATAACACTTACACCATTTGCGCCAGCTTTAATAAGCGGTTGTACATCAACTTCAGTAATGCCGCCGATTGCAACGATAGGAATATTTTGATTGATTTTTCTCATGTTCTCAATCATTTGATACCCACCTTCTTCTCCTGCATCAGCTTTAGAATTTGTAGAATGTATAGGTCCGGTTCCAATATAATCCACTTCGGATATATCAGATTGATCATATTCCATTTTATTTGCAACACTCAAGCCAATGATTTTGTCTTTAAACTTATCTTTAAAATCAGATACGTTTCGGTCATCTTGACCGACGTGTATGCCATCAGCATTTAATTTAATTGCTAAATCTACATCATCATTGACGATAAATGGTACTTGATATTGCTTGCAAAGCTCAAATAATGATTTTGCAAGGGCTTCTTTTTCTGCCCCTTTTTTACTCGTCTCACCTTTTTCACGAAACTGAAACATCGTGATGCCTGCTTTTAAAGCTTCTTCAACAACACTTATAAGATTACCATCAGCAATATCTTGACTGCCTGCTATAAAATATACTTTTAACGTTTTTGGATCAAACATTTAGTTCACTTCTTTCACAATCTTTTTCTCTTTAACAATGTCTTCTGTTATAACATTCAGTTGATCTATAAACGAAATTTGGAATGTACCAGGTAAATGTGCTCCTGATTGTTGATATGCCATCTCACTAGCGATGTTGTAAGTTGATAACGCTTCTTCTAATAAGTCTATTGTGATAGTATTTTCATGAGATAAGAATGCAGCTATTACCCCACCTAATAAACAACCTCCACCAGTTACTTTCGTTAACATCTCACTACCATTGTGCAATTCGATGATTTTATTATGACATGCAATGACATCGACTTTACCAGTTATGATAATAGGTAGCTTTAATTGTTGATGTGCTTTTTTCGCAATTTTAACAGCATCAAGCGTATCATCACTATCTGTACCTTTCATAATTGTATCTTCTTCTATAAGCGCTAATATTTCTGATGCATTGCCTCTTATAACATCAACCACTTCATCATTTAATAATGTCGTACAAAAAGTCTTTCTTAATTGTGATGCACCAACAGCAACTGGATCTAGAACTACTGGAACACCATTTTGATGCATAATTTCAGCATATTGTTTCATATCATAGGCTTTATCAGTCGTAATCGTACCTATGTTAAGAAGAAAAGCACCTGCTGCCTTTGAGAATTCTTCTGCTTCTTCAGGTTCTTCACTCATTGCTGGACTTGCGCCTAATGAAATTAAACCATTTGCTGTAAAGTTTTTAACGACATCATTTGTATAACATACGATTAATGGACTATTTTCTCTAATATTTGTTAATTTACTCATAATCTAATCCCTCTATCTTTTGATATGCAAAGTGGTTCACTGGACCTCTACCTTTGCCTATTTCTGGTGTATATTGAATAGCTAAAGTAATAAATCTTTTAGCTACTTCTACCGCTTCTTCAATTGTATGACCTTTAGCTAATTCTGCTGTTATTACTGCACTAAATGTACAACCTGTTCCATGTGTATGCTTTGTATTAAATCTTTCACTTTTCCAACTTTTCACGCCATTTTCAGTAAATAAATAGTCGATTGCATCACCTTCCAGATGCCCACCTTTTATAACTACACCTTTAGATCCAATTTCATTTAAGAAAAATGCACCAGCTTTTTTAATTTCTTCTTCAGTTTGAATTTTAAATCCAGTAATATCTTCTGCTTCTGGAATATTTGGTGTAACAACTGTAGCTAATGGTAATAATATTTCTTTAAGTTTCCCTTTCCCTTCATCATCCATTAGAGCATCACCACTTTTAGCAACCATGACTGGGTCAATAACATACGGCTTACCAGATTGTTCAATAAATGGTTTAATCGTTTGCATCATTTCTTCTGATGCAATCATACCTGTTTTGATAGCATGTGGCACTTCATCATCAAAGACACTTCTTAATTGGCTTTCAATAACTTCAACAGGTAAATGGTAAACATCTTGTACACCTAAACTATTTTGAGAAACGATACTTGTAGCAACTGCCATTCCATAAACGCCTGACGCATGAAATGACTTCAAATCTGCCATAATACCCGCTCCACCACTTGGGTCCGTTCCAGCAATCGTTAATGCTATATTCGGTTTTTTCATTGTAATCCACCTCAAATTTATATTTATAATTCTATTATTTATAACTTCATAAAAAATGACCTCTTCCATAAGAAAGAGGTCAATTAATAGTTGTAAAAACGTTCATCGACCACTTTCCTACGTTGGCATTATCCAAATCAGGTGTTAAGGGACTGAATTAATTCATCTCAGCCAAATGGCGCCCCTAGCAGTCACTCATATATTCAGTTTATTTAAGATTATCAAATAGACGTATTGTGGTCAAATTAAAAAATCGCCTAGGATATTTCCTAGGCGATTGGATAAATTAATTTATAGCCACTTTAGATTAAAGTGTGTGGCTTACCACCATCCGTTAGCTTGACGGAAAGCAATAGCAGCTGATTCTGAACCGTAACGGCTTTTAGCGTAGTTTAACATACCTTTAGTTTGTGTAGCTACTGAACCAGTACCCCAAGATTCTTTAGTTTGACCAAGACCTTGGTAACCATTTGGACTTACTGCATTTGGATTACCGCTTGATTCTGGTAATACAATTGCATTCCACATAGCTTCTGAACCACCAGCAGCTAAGAATTGAGCTTTAGTAGATCCACCAGTGCTAGCTGTTGAAGTTTGAGTAGTTCTAACTTTTTGAGCTGGAGCTTGGTATGATTGTTGAGCTGGTGCTTTATATGTTTGTTGAGCTGGAGCTTGGTAAGATTGTTGAGCTGGCGCTTTGTATGATTGAACAGGCGCTTGGTAGCTTTGTTGTTGAGCTGGTGCTGCAACTTGTTCTTGAGTTTGTTGAACTGGCGCTTGTTGTGCTACAGGCGCTTTAGCTGGCTCAGCTGATTGAGCTGGAGCTTGTAATGATAAAGTTTGTCCAACAATGATTAGATCTGAAGATAAGTTGTTCCATGCTTTTAATTGAGATACAGTTACATCGTATTTAGCTGCGATTTTACCTAAAGTATCTCCTGCTACTACAGTGTATTCTGTAGTTGATTCTGAACTTTTCTCGTTAACCTTGATTACTTGGTTAGGGAAGATTAAGTTAGATTTTAAACCATTTTCTGCTTTAATAGCACTTACTGAAGTACCGTATTGTTGTGAAATACTACCTAAAGTATCACCAGATTTTACTGTATGTGTTGCTGCATCGGCTGTAGCTGTTACCCCTGTAGTAACTGCAACTGCCGCAGTTGAAACTGCTAATAATTTTTTCATGATTGAATGTTTCCTCCTGTAAGGTTTTCACTTTTTATATGATTTTTACTGTTTAAACTATACCACTTATTTTTATGTCATAGGTTACAGCTATATGAAAAAATTACAGCTAATATTACAGTTAGATTACGTTAATTTTCAGACAATATTCTGAATATCAATGATTAAAATAGCTAAACAAAGGGATTTATAAAGATTGAACAAAATTAATTATCAGACAATTTGTCATATTCATGTAATTTTTTAAACAATTACTTGTAATTATGTATACTTGCTGCCCTACAGCAAGACAGCAAGTTTCGGAATTTAGAATCAAGAATATTTATTTTCGGAAGTATTTCTATAAATAGTTTTATTGAAGTTTAATGCTATGAGGTTGTTACTTTTGATGCATCAGCATCAGGAGTTTGTTGTTCAGTTTCTTTAATAACGTCAACGACATTGTGATATTCACTATATAACTTTTCATCTAAGTTATTTTCACCATTTTCTTTAGCTAATGCTTCAGCTCGTAATTTTTCTTTTGCTACTTTAGATGAAAGGTCACTAGCATAACTTTCAGCACTTTCGCTAATTAATTCACTCATTTCCTCTTTCGTTTGAGGGATCGTTGATTTACTTGATGCAGGCATATTTAAGAATTTAATCGTTTCACATATAATTTCTGTTATATAGTGTTTCTTATCATCTTTAACATATGCTCTTGATTGAATTTGCCCCGTTAATGCAACAAGCTGTCCCTTCTTAGTATATTCATGAATATTATGTGCAAGTTTACCAAATGCTTTACATACAATAAAATCAACAGCAATCGTGCCATCTTTAGTCTTATATCCGCGTTCAACAGCTAAACAAAATGTAGAAATGATAATTTCGCCTTTCTTATAATATGCAGGGTCCTTAGTTAAACGTCCAACTAATACAGATTTATTTAACATATTCTCACCTCCTTATACTTATAATATAATGAGTCAATTTTTTCAGTCAAAGTCCGATAAATCATAAAATAAACACCTATTCTTCACTTTATTTTATGATTATTGTTATTTCATGCAAAAGTGCTTTATAATAGATAACAAAGTTAAACATTCGTAGATTTAACGATAAGGGGGATGTTTATGAAAACATTTAAAGCCGTACGCTTTCAAATTGTAGACGATGAACAGATTACAGAATATGAATTATTAGATGGTATCATTATAAATAAAGAAAATAGTGGTACAGGATGGCTACTAGAGATCTTAATTTCAGATATCCATTATGAACAAATGAAAGAATATCACGATAACCAAACCTTACTTGATACACGTGTCGTTATAACAAGACCTTCAAATGACCCAGCATTATTTGATGCAACCATCAAATACATAGAACAACTAGAAGATAAAATATCCGTCGTATTTGAATGTCATATCTATACATTACGACAAGTATATGCAGAACGATTATTAGAGCAACTTATAGATGAAGGCTTATCAGGAGATGAGCTTAAAACATCATTTAATAGATTGATGCAATCTAAACCAAAATTAAAAGACGAAAAAAGCAATATATAAAGAAAAATCTAGGACACTTAACGGTCCTAGATTTTTTATTAGGTGTATATTTGGGTGTTTAACTATCATTATTCTGAATTCTGGTAGTTAGGTGGGCGCTCACTTAGAGACATTTCTCAAAATTCTGTCCCTAATCACACCACTTACGGACATTTCTCAGAATTCTGTCCCTAATACGATTCCATCTCATTTATAAGCAGAAAAAAAGAGAAAACAGTCGCCTGTTTTCTCTTTTCTATTTATTGATCTACAATAGCAAAGCTAATTTCACAACTACATGCAACTTCTCCATCTACTGTTGCTTTTGCTGTTCCTTTTCCTATTGGACCTTTTATTTTGTTTATTTCTACTTCAAGTCTTAGAGTGTCACCTGGTGTAACTTGTTTTTTGAATCGACATTTATCAATTCCTGCAAACATTGCTAGTTTTCCTTGGTTTTCTTCTAAGCGTAGCATTGCAACTGCACCTGTTTGTGCTAATGCTTCTACGATTAATACGCCTGGCATTACTGCATAATCAGGAAAATGTCCTTGGAAAAATGGTTCGTTACCTGCTACTTGTTTAATACCTACACAACGTTTACCGTCTTCTAATTCTACTATTCTATCTAATAATAAAAATGGGTAACGGTGAGGTATAATTTTTTTAATTTCGTTAAAGTCATAAATAGTTTCCATTATGAGCTCCTTCCAGTTAAATCAAAGATGTGTTGCCAAGTTTCGGGATTAAACACCCCAAATGGATTATGAAGTATACCGTATCCAATCATAGTTCCAACAATAAATAATAAAATCATTAATACTAATAATATAAGTAATTTAATCCATAATGGAATGACACGATGCTCTACTTCCACTCCTTGAATTGTTTCTACTCTATTTCTTTGAAGTTTCTCTTTAATAGATTGATAAGTTGACTTTCTTTTTTTATCGTCAGATCTTGATGATTGTGTTTCAGCCATACTAAACCCTCGCTTTATCGTTTAACTTGCCATTATCATTGATGCGTTCAACATCTGCACCTAATGCTTTAAGTTTACCATGAAAATCAACATAACCTCTATCTAAATGTTTAAGTTCTGTAACGTTTGTATATCCGTCAGACACAAGTCCAGCAAGAATCAATGATGCACCAGCTCTTAAATCTGTAGCTTTTACATCTGCACCTTGTAATTTACTGTTACCTGTAATCATTGCACTTCTACCGTTAATGAAAATATCTGCATTCATACGTTTGAATTCTTCTACATGCATAAATCTGTTTTCAAATACTGTTTCAGTTACTTTACTAGTACCATTAGCTGTTAATAATAGAGCCATTATTTGAGATTGCATATCTGTAGGGAATCCTGGATGTGGCATTGTTTTAACATCAATAGCTTTAATTTCACCAGGTACTTGAATATTTAATCCATCTTCGATATCCGTAATTTGAACTCCAGCTTCTTCTAATTTAGACACTAAGCTTGTCATATGTTCTCTAATTGCACCAATAACATTAACATTTCCTCTAGTAATTGCTGCTGCAATCATAAATGTACCAGCTTCAATTCTATCTGGAATAATAGCATGTTCTGCACCGTGTAATTGACTAACACCTGTAATTCTAATTGTATCCGTGCCAGCACCGTGTACTTGTGCACCCATTTCATTTAGATAGTTAGCTAAATCTACAATTTCTGGTTCTCTTGCAACGTTTTGAATTTCAGTTTTTCCTTCTGCAAGTACTGCTGCCATCATAATATTTTGAGTAGCACCTACACTTGGGAAATCTAAATAAATTTTAGCCCCTTTTAATCCATTAGGTGTTGTTGCTTCAATAAATCCGTTATGTAGTTCAATTTCTGCACCTAAAGCTTCGAATCCTTTTAAATGTTGTTCAATCGGTCTTGAACCAATTGCACAACCACCAGGTAAAGCGACTCTAGCATGACCTTCTCTTGCTAATAAAGGACCCATAACTAAAATACTCGCTCTCATCTTACTTACGTATTCATATGGTGCTTCGATTTTTAATGTATTTGATGCATCTATTTTTACAGTGTTATGATCTGCATCATATTCTATATCTGCATTTAAATGCGTAAGTACTGTGTTAATTGTATCTACATCACTTAATTTAGGTACATTCGTTAATACACTTTGACCGACACTTGGTAAAAGTGTAGCTGTTAATATTGGTAATACTGCGTTTTTTGCCCCTTCGACTACAACTGTGCCATTAAGACTTGCTCCGCCTTTCACGACGATTTTATCCATATAATTATCCTCCAAAAAACTTCACTTTTATTTATTTTACAAATGTATATATTTATTTAATACACATTTTTCTTGATTCATAAACATCACCAAAATATTATACTACTTTTTTGTTCTTTTTTCATATATTTATGTAATTTTTTCTTATTATTAAAATAGCAATCTTAATTGTAGCGAATATTGGAGTATATCTAAAATAAAACGACTTACAGCCGTACCTAATATGATAGATAAGATGATAATAAATGTTTGAGCTTGCGCAACATGATTTTTCTTAAAAATTTGTTCTAATCGTACGCCTTGGAGTGCCCAAAATGCTAAGCATACACAGATGACATGTAGTAAAAGTCCGATAATACCTAATTGACCATAATATTCCATATTAACAACTCCTTCTAAAAATATAAGGCTGAGACATCACCTGTCTCAGCCTTGTATTTTATCTAAATTTAGCCACTTCAATTCGATTAATTGCACGATGAAGTGCACGTTCAGCACGTCTAAAGTCTACTTCATCACGATTCATTTTCAATCGTTCTTCAGCACGTTCTTTAGAATTAATCGCACGGTCTTTATCTATTTCATCGGCAGTTTCAGCCGCTTGAACTAGAACTGTAACTTTATTAGTTCTTACTTCAACAAATCCTTCGGAAACAGCTAAATACTCCGTACCACTTGCTTTGTTTACTTTAACGTATCCTGTTTTCAAAGCTGCAACAGTTGGAATATGTCCAGCCATTACACCCATTTCACCAGTTTCAGTATGTAAAACAACAAGTTCTACTTCTTTTGCTGAGTAAACAGATCCATTAGGAGTGACAACATCTAAGGTAAATGTATTCATTTTCCATTCCTCCTAATTATTATTAGACCTCTACACCCATGTTTTTAGCATTTTCAAGAACTGCTTCAATACCACCGACTAAACGGAAAGCATCTTCTGGGATATGGTCATATTGTCCTTCTAGAATAGCTTTGAAATCTTGTACAGTTTGACTAACTGGTACGTATGAACCTTTTTGACCAGTAAATTGTTCAGCTACATGGAAGTTTTGAGATAAGAAGAATTGAATACGACGAGCACGTTCAACTGTTTTCTTATCTTCATCAGATAATTCATCCATACCAAGTATGGCAATGATATCTTGTAACTCTCTATATTTTTGTAACGTTTGTTGTACACGACGCGCAACATCATAGTGTTCATCTCCAACAATTTCTGGAGTTAAAGCACGTGATGTTGAAGCTAATGGGTCAACGGCTGGATAGATACCCATTTCCGTTAATTTACGTTCCAAGTTAGTAGTAGCATCTAAGTGAGCGAAAGCTGTTGCTGGCGCTGGGTCAGTGTAGTCATCGGCAGGTACGAATACTGCTTGGATAGATGTAACTGATCCTTTATTAGTAGATGTAATACGTTCTTGTAATTGTCCCATTTCAGTAGCAAGTGTTGGTTGGTAACCAACGGCAGATGGCATACGGCCTAATAATGCTGATACCTCTGAACCTGCTTGTGTAAAACGGAAGATGTTATCGATGAACAATAACACGTCTTGTCCTTGCTCATCACGGAAGTATTCTGCCATTGTTAAGCCAGAAAGTGCAACTCTAGCACGTGCACCAGGTGGCTCGTTCATTTGACCGAATACCATCGCTGTTTTCTTAATAACACCTGAATCGCTCATTTCATAGTATAAGTCATTTCCTTCACGTGTACGTTCACCTACACCTGCGAATACAGAAATACCACCATGTTCTTGCGCGATGTTATTGATTAACTCTTGAATAAGTACTGTTTTACCTACTCCGGCACCACCGAATAAACCGATTTTACCACCTTTGATATAAGGTGCTAATAAGTCTACTACTTTAATACCAGTTTCAAGAATTTCTACTTTTGTAGATAAATCTTCGAATTTAGGTGCTAAACGATGAATTGGATCGCGACGTACGCTTTCATCAATTTCTTCACCTAAATCAATTTTTTCGCCTAATACATTGAAAACACGACCTAATGTAGCATCACCAACTGGTACTGAAATAGGTCTTCCTGTATCAGTAACTTCTTGTCCACGTTTAACACCATCAGTTGATGCCATTGCTATAGAACGTACAACATCATCACCAAGGTGTAATGCAACTTCTAATGCTAAGTCAAAGCTTGATCCGTCTGGACGTTCAACTTTAAGAGTTAAAGCATTATTAAGTTCTGGCAATTCACCATGTGGGAAGCGTACATCAATAACTGGCCCTGTAATTTGCGTTACTCGGCCTAATCCCATGTAAATTCCTCCTAATCATTATTCGAGTGCAGCTGCTCCGCCTACAATCTCAGTAATTTGTTGAGTAATTGCAGCTTGACGAGCTCTGTTATATTGTAATGATAATTCATCAATTAATTCTGAAGCGTTATCTGTTGCATTCTTCATAGCTGTCATTCTTGATGCATGTTCACTAGCTTTACCATCTAATAATGCACCATAAATTAAACTAATTGCATATTGCGGTAAGATAACTTTTAAAATTGTTTCTTTATCTGGTTCAAATTCATAACCAGCCATCATACTAGAACCTTTTCCAGTATCTTCATCAGATAATGGTAAGATTTTTTTAGATTTAACTTGTTGTTCAAGCACACTCACGAAATGACTGTAGTAAATTGTTAACTCATCATAAAACTCTTCATTAAACAAGTCTACAGCTTTTTCAGTTAAAGCTTGTACATTTTTAAATGTTGGTTGGTCAGGTAAACCTACATACTCTTCAATGATGTTATATCCTCTAGCTTTGAAGAAGTCTCGGCCTACTCGTCCGACAACAATAATGCCGTATTCGTCACTATTGTTGTTATGCTTTTCTTTAATATCGTTAACGACATTTTTCAAAATGTTAGCACTATATGGTCCTGCAAGTCCTTTATCACAAGTAATAACTAAGTAACCAGAACGTTTTACAGGTCTTGTTTTAAGCATTGGATGATTAACATCTGTACTCTTAGAAGCAATAGCTGTTACAGCATCTTGAATCTTATCCATATATGGTTGAAATGCTTTCGTGTTCTCTTCTGCTTTACGCAATTTAGAGTTTGAAACCATATTCATTGCTTTTGTAATTTGACTAGTCTTTTGAGTAGAAGTAATTCTACCTTTGATTTCTCTTAGTGAAGCCACAATTTCACCACCTTTTATTTAAAGCTTAATATTACTCTACATGAGATTTATTAAATACTTTTTTGAATGCATCGATTGCTGAAACAAATTTATCATCAGATGGTAATTGTTTTGTTTCACGAATTTCTTTAAATAGATCGCTTGCATTTGCATCAATCCAATTTAAGAATTCATCTTCGAATCGTGTAATATCTTCAACTGGGATATCATCTAAATGACCTTTAGTTAAAGCGTATAAAATAACAACTTGACGATCTACAGTCAATGGTTTGTTTTGATCTTGTTTAAGTACTTCTACTGTACGTTTACCACGTTCTAATTTAGCTTTCGTAGCTTGGTCTAAATCTGACCCAAATTGAGCGAATGATTCTAACTCACGGTATGATGCTAAATCTAGACGTAATGTTCCTGCTACTTTTTTCATCGCTTTAATTTGAGCTGAACCACCTACACGTGATACAGATAAACCAGCGTTGATCGCAGGTCTTACACCAGAGAAGAATAAGTCTGATTGTAAGAATATTTGTCCGTCAGTAATTGAGATAACGTTTGTTGGAACGTATGCTGAGATGTCCCCTGCTTGAGTTTCAACAAATGGTAATGCCGTAATAGAACCGCCACCTAAGTCATCATTTAATTTAGCAGCACGTTCTAATAAACGACTGTGTAAGTAGAATACGTCACCTGGGTAAGCTTCACGACCTGGCGGACGACGAAGTAATAATGATAACTCACGGTAAGCTGCTGCTTGTTTTGTTAAATCATCATAAACGATTAATACATGTTTACCGTTAAACATGAATTCTTCTGCCATACTTACACCAGCATAAGGTGCAATGTATAATAATGGCGCTGGTTGAGCTGCTGACGCAGATACAACGATTGTATAATCTAAAGCACCATGTCTACGTAAAGTTTCTACCGCTGTACGAACTGTAGATTCTTTTTGACCAATTGCAACATAGATACAAATCATATCTTCGTCTTTTTGGTTAAGAATTGTATCAATCGCAACTGTTGTTTTACCAGTTTGACGGTCACCTATGATTAACTCACGTTGTCCACGTCCAATAGGTACTAATGCGTCAATCGCTTTAATACCAGTTTGTAATGGTTCATCAACTGATTTACGATCCATAACACCTGTTGCAGGTGATTCTACAGGACGAGTCTTAGATGTATTGATTGGACCTTGTCCATCCAATGGTTGACCTAATGGATTTACAACACGACCAATTAATTCTTCCCCTACAGGTACTTCCATAATACGACCAGTTCTTTTAACTTCGTCGCCTTCTTTAATACCTTCTGCAGGTCCTAAAATTACAATACCTACATTATTTTCTTCTAAGTTTTGTGCTAACCCTAAAACGCCAGTATGGAACTCTAATAGTTCGCCAGCCATAACGTCATTTAAACCATGAGCTAATGCAATACCATCGCCGACTTGGATAACTGTACCAACATCGGTAACTGACATTTCTGACTCATAGTTTTCAATTTGAGAGCGTAATAAAGCACTGATTTCTTCAGCTTTAATGGCCATCTATGTCACTCCTTAATATTATTTCATTTGTTGAAATGATTTTGCTAATTGATTTAAGTCATTCTGAATGGAACCATCGTATACTTTAGTACCTATGGAAACACGAATACCACCAATTAAAGAATCATTAACTTGATTTTCTAAAATAAGTTTTTTCAAACCTGTTCTTTTAATAAATGCTTTACCAATTTCGTCTAATTCTTCATTAGATAAAGGATACACAGATTCAACTTTCATTAAATCTTGGCTATGTACCTGATTGTATATTTTGCTAAAATCTTTATGAATTTCTGGAATTAGTGACAATTTACTGTTATTAGCAAGTAGGTATAATGTGTTTAACAAAGGTTTAGAAGCACCTTTAAATACATTGTCAACAAATTGTTGTCTGTCGTTTTTTGCTAATTTAGGATTGTTATCAATTGCTTTTAAATCACTAATTTGTTCTTTAACACTTTCTGCTACTTGAGTAAGTTCATCTAAGACGCTGTCTGTTAAATCTTGCGCTTCAGCTACATCATATAAGGCTTGGGCATATTTCTGACTAATATTCGCCATTATTTATCCCCTGCCTCTTTAATGTATTTTTCAACAAGGTCTTTTTGATCTTGTTCAGAGATTTCTTTATTGATTACTTTAGAAGCAATTAATACAGAAAGTTCTGAAACTCTATTATTAATATCTGCAATAGCTCTTTGTTTCTCTTGTTGAATTTCTGCTTGAGCTGATTGTACTAAGCCATTTGCTTTAACATTTGCATCATTAATAATTTGCTCTTGTTGTACTTTAGCTTGATGTTTCGCATCATCAAGAATTGTTTGTACTTCTTCTTGAGTTTTTCTTAATAGATTTCTATTTTCTTCTTCTAATTTCTTAGAGTTTACTTTTGCTTCATGAGCATCATCAATATCTTTATTAATAGCGTTCTCACGCTCATCCATAATTGATTTTAATGGTCCCCAAGCAAACTTTTTTAATAAGGCAAGCAGGATAATAAATGTGATCAATGTAAATAAGACTGTTCCCCATTCGACACCGCCACCTGCTGCTCCTAAAACTAATACGTTTTGATCCACTGCCAACTACACTCCTTTCACTGCAATTAAAGATGAATAACATCTCATAAATGAATGGCGAAATCCTTTTTAGATAGACTCCGCCTGTTCTAAAAATATTTTAGCTTATCGATTCATTACCATGAATGCTACTACTACTGCAATGATAGGAAGGGCTTCAACTAAACCAACACCGATAAACATGATTGTCATTAATGGACCACGTGCTTCTGGTTGACGTGCAACACCTTCTACTGTTCTTGATACGATAAGACCGTTACCGATACCTGCTCCTAATGCTGCTAAACCAATCGCGATTGCTGCTGCTAATACACCTAAACTCATTATAATTTTCCTCCTAGAAATAAAAATATTAATTGTTTTTTTAAAATTATATATTAATGATCGTCTGCCACTTTATGGGACATATAAACCATTGATAACATTACGAATATGTAAGCCTGAATTGAACCAATAAATATTGAGAATCCTTGCCATACTATCGCTGGTAAAACTGCACC
The DNA here is from genome assembly GCF_022386965.1 of Mammaliicoccus sp. B-M6. Lineage (NCBI taxonomy): Bacteria > Bacillati > Bacillota > Bacilli > Caryophanales > Staphylococcaceae > Mammaliicoccus > Mammaliicoccus sp. B-M6. The sequence continues at coordinate 12,974 of NZ_JAJNHJ010000032.1, read as the reverse complement.
GAATGCGCCTAAAACGCCTCCAGCTGCTAATGTTGCTAATAAACCAAGTAATACTTCACCTGCGAATATATTACCGTATAAACGTAGACCAAGCGTTAATGTTGAAGCAAATTCTTCAACAATTTTGAATGGCACCATAAATGCTACTGGTTGTACAAATGATTTCAAGTACGCGCCAGTACCACGCATTTTAACACCATAGTAATGTGTTAAAAGAACCATCAATGTTGCTAACGTTAATGTTACTGTTGGATCTGCTGTAGGTGATTTCCACCATAGTGTATGTCCTACAACAATTGAGAACGGTAATCCTAACATATTTGATACAAATATGAAGAATATAAGTGTAACCGCCAAGAAGTGAAATCTTCCTCCGTCTTTCCATGCCATATTGCTTTGGATAATACCTTTTACAAAGTCAAATACCCATTCAATAAAGTTCTGTTTACCAGTAGCTCTAATTTTTAGATTCCTAGTACAGACAACAGCTATTACAAAGACGATAACTGCAGAAACTAACAACATTAACATACTTGAAAGATTGAAAACTAAATCAAATCCTCCCAAATTGATGGACCACATAGGTGATTCGTGTTCCATATCTTCACCTCTTTTCACAATTTTAATTATTTAATCGAGACTTTTCAGTGATTTAAACATAATTAATACATATGCTATCATCAATCCAAATAAAATCCCGATAATATCAACGATTAGTGGATATTTAAGCCAAAAACAGCAAGCAACGATTGTCACAAGATATCTGACCCAGTTTCCTGTTGATAATTGTAATGATTCAGCATTTTTAGCTCGATTGAGGTAAACTTCCCATGAAAACAAGTTAACAGCTGATGCTATTGTTCCAATAATAAGTCCTAAAATGAACTCATGTTTCAAGAAGAAATACACTACAACTAGAATAATAATAAAGAAAATAAAATACTGTAAATAAGACTTAAAAAAGCCCTTTATATCAAACATTCAGCTGAAACTCCTTAGATAAGTGGCATATCTTTGAAAACCGTTTCATCACACAGTTTTCATGATAATATAGTGGACTTATAGTGTCAATGCTATGACAAAAATAGAAAACAAATTTTCGTCATTTTTTTGTCACAGAATTGACACAAACCACCACTTTAATTATTTTGTTCTAAATGGTTCCGGTGCTTCTTTCAGAATATCAAAATAATATTTAATATTTTCACATATTCTCTTAGAAGCGAGACCATCCCCATAAGGGTTTTGAGCGATGCTCATTTTTTCATATAATGATTGATCATTTAATAACGCTTTAGTTTCGTTATAGATGTTCTCTTCTTCTACACCTACAAGTTTCAACGTTCCAGCTTCAACGCCTTCAGGTCTCTCAGTCGTATCTCTTAAGACAAGTACTGGTTTACCTAATGAAGGTGCTTCCTCTTGAACACCACCTGAATCTGTTAAGATCAAGTGAGAATTAGCTGCAAAGTTATGGAAATCTATAACTTCTAAAGGTTCAATCAATTCTATACGATCATGATCACTCAATATTTGGTTAGCAATTTCTCTAACCTTAGGATTTTTGTGCATTGGATAAACGACAACAACATCTTCATGCTCTTCAACAATTTGTCTAACAGCTTTAAAAATGTTCTCCATCGGTTTACCAATGTTTTCACGTCTATGCGCAGTTAATAGCACGATGCGTTTACCTTCGTGACGTTTAATAATTTCACTTTCATAATCGTCAGTTACAGTAGTTGATAACGCATCTATAGCTGTATTACCTGTCACAACAATAGATTCGTCTTTTTTATTTTCTTGAAGTAAATTATGTTTAGACTGATCAGTTGGTGAGAAGTGTAAATCAGCAAGGACCCCCGTCATTTGTCGATTCATTTCTTCTGGGAATGGAGAATATTTGTTCCAAGTTCTTAACCCTGCTTCTACATGGCCAATTGCAACTTCATTGTAGAATGCTGCTAAACTGCCTGCAAAAGTAGTCGTTGTATCTCCATGTACCAATATCATATCTGGCTTAGCTTCTTGAATAACACTTTCAAGTCCACCTAATACTCTTGATGTTACTTCTGAAAGTGTTTGCCCTTGTTTCATAATATTCAAATCATAATCTGGTGTAATATCAAATGTTTCTAGAACTGAATCTAGCATTTCTCTATGTTGCGCTGTTACAACAACAATTGGTTGTAACTCCGGATCATTTTTTAACTCTAAAACTAAAGGTGCCATTTTAATAGCTTCAGGTCGCGTACCAAATATCGTCATAATTTTCTTCATTGTAATAAAATCCTCCTATTATCTATTTAGTGCCAAATAATCGATCACCTGCATCACCTAAACCAGGTGTAATGTATGCATGGTCATCTAATTTTTCGTCTAATGCAGCAATATAAATATCTACGTCTTCATGTGCTTCTTGTAATGCTTTAACCCCTTCAGGTGCAGCAATTAAGCCCATAAAACGTATTTTATTTGCTCCACGATTCTTCAATGATTGAATCGCTTCGATTGCTGATGCACCTGTAGCAAGCATAGGATCTACTACAATAATTTCTCTTTCTTCAATATCTTGTGGTAATTTCACAAAATATTCTACCGCTTCTAAAGTTTCTGGATCACGATATAACCCTACATGTCCTACTCTAGCAGCTGGAACGAGTTTCATAATACCATCTGTCATTCCAAGGCCAGCACGTAAAATAGGAATAAGTGCTAATTTCTTCCCAGATAATCTTTGAGCGTTCATTTTAGTTACGGGTGTTTCGATTTCAACATCTTGTGTTTCAAAATCTCTCGTAACTTCATACGCCATAAGCATACCGACTTCATCGACAAGCTCTCTAAACTCTTTAGTGCCAGTTTTACGATCACGAATATAACTCAATTTATGCTGAATTAATGGATGATCAAAAACGTGTACTTTACCCATAAGTCTAGCCTCCAGTAAATATTTATTTGTTGTAAAGTGGAAACTTAGAAGTTAGTGATAATACGCGTTCATGTGCTTCTTTTAATGTATGTTCATCTTCTGGATTTTTAAGCACAAGTGCTATTATTCTACCTACTTCTTCAACTGCTTCCTCATCAAATCCGCGAGATGTAACTGCTGGTGTACCTAAACGAATACCACTTGTTACGAAAGGTTTTTCTTGATCAAATGGAATTGTATTCTTATTACATGTAATACCAACTTCATCTAAAGCATTCTCAGCTAATTTACCAGTAATGCCAAGAGAACCTTTAACATCTACACAGATAAGATGATTATCAGTACCGCCTGATACAATTCTTAAACCTTCGTCTTCTAGAGTTGCTGCTAATTTTTGAGCATTCTTAATTACTTGTTTTTGATATTCCTTAAATTCTGGTTGTAATGCTTCACCAAATGAAACTGCCTTACCAGCGATAACATGCATTAATGGACCACCTTGAATACCAGGGAAAATTGTTTTATCAATTTCTTTAGCATATTCTTCTTTACAGAAAATCATACCGCCTCTTGGTCCTCTTAATGTTTTGTGTGTTGTCGTTGTTACAAAGTCAGCATAATCAACAGGGTTTTGATGTAAACCTGCTGCAACTAAACCAGCGATATGAGCCATATCAACCATTAATTTAGCGCCAACTTCATCTGCTATTTCTTTGAATTTCTTAAAATCAATTTGTCTTGGATAAGCTGAAGCACCTGCTACGATTAATTTAGGTTGTGCTTCTTTTGCAACTCTCAAGATTTCTTCATAGTCAATTTGTTCATTTTCTTCAGAAACACCATACTCTACAAAGTTGTATAACTTACCACTGAAGTTAACTTTTGCTCCATGAGTTAAATGTCCACCATGACTTAAGTTCATTCCAAGTACAGTATCACCCGGTTCTAAAGCCACAAAATATACAGCCATATTTGCTTGTGATCCTGAATGAGGTTGTACATTTACGTGTTCTCCACCGAAAAGTTGTTTAGCTCTATCGCGTGCTAAATCTTCAACGATATCAACGTATTCACAGCCACCATAATAACGACGACCTGGGTAACCTTCTGCATATTTGTTAGTTAATACAGAACCTTGTGCTTCCATTACTGTTTCAGAAACAAAGTTCTCTGATGCTATAAGTTCGATATTATTATTTTGTCTATCAAACTCTTTTTCCATTGCTTTGAAAAGTTCTTCGTCTTGCTTTTTAATTAATGACATGTACAATCCCTCACTTTTAAGAATTTAATACTTTGCTCTTTCGCCGCCTATTAATTTAGGACGACTCTTAGCTATTGTAACAATAGCTTCTCCAATGCGCTTAGTTTCAATTGATACAGGTACTGCGACGTGCTTTAAATGCATACCAATTAGTGTCTGACCAATATCAATACCTTTATCGCATTGAATGTGTTCAACAACTATTGGGTCTTTCATGTGTTGATATGCATAAGTTGACAAACTACCTCCAGCATTGGCTTGTGGTACAACAGATACTTCAGTCATTGTATAAGGATCAAATATTTCTCGCTCGATTGTTATAGCTCGGTTAATATGTTCGCAACCTTGAAACGCAAAGTGAACACCTGTCTCTTTATGTATAAAATCAAGACTTTCATATATAACCTTAGCAACATCAATCGAACCATCTGAACCTATCTTTGAACCTTTAACTTCTGAAGTTGAACACCCAATGATGCATAGTTCTTGATTGTTAAAAAAATCAATAGACTTTAGTTCATTCAACAATTGTTTTAAATCTTCTTTCATGAACAACCGCCTTCAATCTTATCTATACGTCTTTGGTGCCTACCGCCTTCGAATTCACTTGTCAACCAAGTCTTGACGATGAGAAGTGCTAAACCTTCACCTATAACACGTTGGCCCATTGCTAATACATTAGAATCGTTATGTTGTCTCGTCACTTCAGCAGTAAAAACATCATGCACAAGTGCACAACGAATCCCCTTTACTTTATTTGAAGCGATAGACATACCAATTCCAGTTCCGCAAATCAAAATTCCTTTATCAAACGTTCCATCTGCAACACTTTCAGATACTGGTCTTGCATAATCTGGATAATCTACCGACTCACCTTTATGTGTACCAAAATCTTTATATTCAATGTTCATTTCATCAAGTAATTGTTTGATTGCTTCTTTGTATTCATAGCCACCATGGTCTGCTGCAATAGCTACTTTCATCTTCCCACCTCCCAATTTGTTTATACTATAATATTATAACTTATTTTCTATGTCTGTTATAGCAATTCTGCAAATTATTTGAATTCTTAATTACTTTGTAATAAATCTTCTATTAGTGCTCTCAATTCTTCGTAAGTATTTTGATAAATGATTTATGACTGTCCAAAAGGATCTGAAACATCTCCTTTTTCGCCTCTTACGTATTGTTTTATTGAATGAATGTTGTGATGTGTAAATTGCGATTCTAGAATCGTTTTATGAGATTCAGTCATAGTTAAGATAATATCAGCATCTAAATCTTGCTCAGAAAATTGTTTAGCAGTATCAGGTATTGGCAAATCATTTTTAAAGATGATTTCCATTGATTGCGGAGATATTGGTGTCCCATCAAAAGCTGAAATGCCTCTAGACTGAATATTATATTCAGGTTTAATATCTTTGGCTATCGCTTCAGCCAATGGACTTCTACAAGTGTTGCCTGTACATACAAAAACTATTTTCACAATTCATCTTCTCCTTTAATATTGTGACCACTTGCTTTATCAATTCTATTCATTAATGCGATCGTATCGTCATTTCTTTCGTAGCCACTTATATAAATTTCATCAATGTTTGTAAGTTGATCTGCTATTCGCAAAGCATCATACAAATCGTGATGTGCACCTTTTATATCCGAAATATCTCTACCAAGCGGTATAAAAGTCATTTGTTCTGTGATTAATGGCTCAATACTTTTAGGACCTATTACTGCTATCTTTTTAGAAGTATTATCTGACAAACTCATTTGTTTAGTAATACCACCTTCTATTAATGTTACAGGTTGTGAAGGTGCATAATGTTTATATTTCATACCTGGCGCAATTGGCTTTTCCAAATCTAACTTTTCGTTAATAACACTGTTTGGCAGAACTTTATTAATCATTTCTATTGTTACAGAACCAGGTCGTGCAATTTTAAATGGATAACTTGTACAATCTATTACAGTACTTTCTATACCTTCATCAATATCTTCTGCTTGAATGATGCCATATATTCTTCCATCCAAGTCATGTTTAACATGTTCAAATTTAGTTGGTGAAGGACGTCCACTAATGTTTGCACTTGGTGCCGCAATCGGTAAATTTGTTAATTGTAGAACTGCTCTACCGACATGATGACTTGGCATACGTACAGCAACAGATTGTAATCCACCCGTAACACGATCACTTAAAAATCCTGACTTGTAAGGAACAATAAATGAAATTGGCCCTGGCCAAAAAGCATCCATTAAAATTTCAGTTTCTTGAGATATATTTTGCGTGAAATCATTTAATTGAGATTTATCATGTATATGTACGATAAGTGGATTATCAGACGGTCTACCTTTTGCTACATATATTTCTTTAACCGCTTCTTCATTTTTTGCATTAGCGCCTAATCCATATACCGTTTCAGTTGGTAAAGCAATCAATTTATTTTGATGATATCCTGCAATAATCTCATCAATTTGTGGATAACTTTGTAAGTTATGAACATACTTGCGCACATCCCAAACATTTGTTTCCAATGCATTTCTTCCCTTCTTTAAAGCATTTATTGTATTAAAACAAAAGTTATCCACACAACGTGGATAACTCCCGTTAAATGTGCATAACTTCTATTGATTATTCCAATTAAATTGTATCATACGATTGTTTTGATTTATATCTTGAATGATTTTTACATGTTCAACATTCAAATGGGTTTCAATAAAGTCTTTTAATAGTTCACCTTGTAAATGGCCAATTTCAAAAATGACGAGTCCATTATCCGACATAACGTGTTCTAAATTTAGAATAATATCTTTATAGATCGCTAAGCCATCATCTTCTGCAAATAAAGCCAAATGTGGTTCATAATTTAAGACAGTATCAGACATTTCTTTTTGTTCTTCATATGAAATATACGGTGGATTTGAGACGAGTACATCCACTTTAATATTTTCTTTAATCAATGGTTCTAAAGATTTACCTTTTAGAAATTCTATCGGTGCTTCAAGTGTTGATGCATTTGTTTGGGCAATTAATAATGCTTCTTCACTAATATCAGTTGCGATAACAGATAAATCAGGTCGCTCTTTTTTCAATGTAATTGCGATAGCACCTGTACCTGTTCCTATATCACATACGACTACTTGTTCGCTCTGTATCATCTGTAATGTTTGATAGACAAGTTCTTCTGTTTCAGGTCTAGGTATTAATACATGTTGGTTTACTTTGAACTTTCTACCATAAAATTCTGCAAAACCTGCAATATACTGTACAGGTTCACCTTCATACATACGTTCTCTACTTTTTAAGTAAGCATCTAAAATATTAGCAGGTACATTTTGATTTAAATTCATGGCAATTTGCGTTCTAGACATGCCTGAAATATCCTCTAATAACCAATCAGCACGAGAGGTTTCAAACCCTCGTGCTGATAATCCATCATAAGTTTCATTTAGTAACTGTTGAAAATTATAATTGGCCATTATTTAATTCTTCCAATTTTTCTGTTTGTTCGTGCAACGTTAATGCATCGATAATTTCGTCAACTTTACCTTCCATAATTTGATCTAACTTTTGTAAAGTTAATCCAATACGATGGTCAGTTACTCTGTTTTGAGGATAGTTATACGTTCTAATTCTTTCTGAACGATCTCCTGTACCAACAGCTGACTTTCTTTTTTCAGCGTATTTAGCATTTTCTTCTTGAACCATCATATCGTAAACTCTGGCTTTCAATACTTTAAATGCTTTTTCACGGTTCTTAATTTGAGATTTTTCAGATGATGTCGCAACAATACCAGTTGGTAAATGCGTAATACGTACAGCTGAGTCTGTCGTATTGACGTGCTGACCACCTGAACCACTAGAACGGTAAGTTTCTATTTTTAAATCTTCTGTTCTAATATCAATTTCAACATCTTCAGCTTCAGGTAATACTGCAACTGTTGCTGTAGAAGTATGAATACGTCCGCCTGATTCAGTTTCTGGTACACGTTGTACACGGTGTGCGCCATTTTCATATTTAAGTTTACTGAATGCACCGTTTCCTTGAATAGAAAAGCTGACTTCTTTATAGCCACCATGGTCACTAATATTTTCTTCAACGACGTCAATTTTGTAGCCATGTGCTTCAGCAAATCTTGAATACATTCTGAATAAGTCACCTGCGAAAATAGCCGCTTCATCTCCACCCGCTGCGCCACGAATTTCCATAATAACGTTCTTATCATCGTTAGGGTCTTTAGGAATAAGTAGGAATTTTAATTCAGATTCTAATTCAGGTACTCGTTTAGTAAGACTGTTAATTTCTTCTTTCAACATATCTTGTTCTTCTTTATCTGTTGTTTCGTTTAACATTAATTTCGCATCTTCAATGTCACCTTTAACAGATTTATAAGTTCTATATACATCAACTGTCTTTTGTAAGTCAGATTGTTCTTTTGAATATTTTCTTAGCTTGTCTGTATCCGAAACGACATCCGGATCACTAAGTAATTCATTTAATTGTTCATATCTATTTTCAACAATTTCTAATTGATCAAACATTTATATCACTCCTTATTTCAGTTCTAATTATATGATGATCTCTACATCTTGGTTCATAACTTTCGTCTGCACCAACTAATATAATCGGGTCATCAATATGTGCTGGTTCACCATTTATAAGTCTTTGTGTTCGACTTGATGGAGATCCACATACCGCACATACCGCTTGTAATTTTGTAACAATTTCCGCAACTGCCATCATTTCAGGCATTGGTTCAAATGGCACACCTTTAAAGTCCATATCTAATCCAGCTACAACAACTCGATAGCCCTCTTCTGCTAATTTTTGTGCTACGCTTACGATTTCATTATCAAAAAATTGGACTTCATCTATTCCAATAATATCGATGCCTTGTAAATCATATTTTAATATTTGACTAGAATGTTCTATGCTGATTGCATCAAGTTGATTTCCATTATGAGATACTACAGCTTCTTCACTATATCGATTATCAATAGATGGCTTAAATACTTTTACATTTTGTTTCGCATATAAACCTCTTCTCAGACGTCTTATAAGCTCTTCAGACTTACCACTAAACATACTTCCGCAAATACATTCTATCCATCCGGAATGGTAATTTTCGTACATATTACTTATCCACCTTTTTCAACATAATCGCTTAATTATATCATATTATTTTTACTTATTTATTAATTTTTACAAAAAAAAGCACCCTTTATAAAAGGATGCTTGATTCGCTTCATAATTAGTTGTTTGATTTGAAACCAAATTTTTTGTTGAAGCGTTCCACACGACCATCCGCAGATGCGAATTTTTGACGTCCTGTATAGAATGGATGTGAATCTGAAGAGATATCTAAACGGATAACTGGGTATTCGTTTCCATCTTCCCATTCCATAGTTTCATTTGAAGTACGTGTTGAACCACTTAAGAATTTGAAGTCTGTAGTTGTATCTAAAAAGATAACTTTATTATACTCTGGATGAATTCCTTGTTTCATTTTTTTCAGCTCCTTTGCCCTGAACCATCTGGAACAGAGTTTATTTGTGACTTATTCACTCAATACTTACATATTATATATGTTGAAGAATTAAAATGCAACCTTAAATTTATATAATCGGTTTACCAGTCTTGGCACTATCGACCATAGATTTTCTTAAAACTTCAAAGAATTCTTCGTTAGAATCCGTGCGTTTTAACTTTCTAATAAATCTTTCAGAGAAATCATTTGAATCAGTAAATAAATTACGTAGTTGCCAAATCATTTCAAGTTCTTCTTTATCTAAAAGCAATTCTTCTTTACGTGTTGAACTTCTTCTAATATCAATTGCAGGGAATACTCTCTTCTCAGACAATTTACGATCTAAATGAAGTTCCATGTTACCTGTACCTTTAAATTCTTCATAAATCATATCGTCCATACGAGAACCTGTTTCAACTAATGCAGTCGCTAATATTGTTAAACTACCACCCGCTTCAATATTTCTAGCAGCTCCGAAGAAATGTTTAGGTCTATGAAGTGATGCTGGATCTAAACCACCTGATAATGTTCTACCACTTGGTGGCACGACTAAGTTATATGCTCTAGCTAATCTTGTTAATGAATCCATTAATATGATGACATCTTCACCGATTTCAACAAGACGTTTAGCTCTTTCAAGTAGTAATTCAGCCACTTTAACATGATGTTCTGGCGGCTCATCAAAAGTTGAGTTAACGACTTCAGCTTGTTCAACAGAACGTTCAATATCCGTTACTTCTTCTGGACGTTCCCCAATTAATAATACAAATAATTTCGCTTTTGGTTGGTTAATTGCGATAGCATTTGCTATTTCTTTAAGTAATGATGTCTTACCAGCTTTAGGTGGTGCTACAATCATTCCACGTTGTCCTAGACCTATTGGCGTAATTAAATCCATGATTCTAGTTGAATAATTTTTACTTGTAGTTTCTAATTGGATACGTTGTTGTGGGTATAGAGGAGTTAACGCTTGAAAGTGTGGTCTTTTTTTAACTTCTTCTGCATTTTGATCATTTACAAAGTCAACTTGTAACAATCCGTAATACTTTTCATTTTCTTTAGGTTTTCTAACTTTACCAGTTACTTTGTCACCTTTTTTAATCTCAAAGCGTCTAATTTGGCTAGCAGATATATAAATATCTTTTTCACCTTTAGAATAGTTAACAGTACGTAAAAAGCCATAACCATCAGGTTGAATATCATCTAAGATACCTTCCATATAATAGTTGCCGTCTTTTTCCATTTGAGCTTCCATAATTGCTAAGACAAGTTCTTTTTTATTTAATTTACTATAATTTGTTATTCTTAGTTCTTTTGCCTTTGATGTTAATTCTTTAGTTGTATAGTTCTTGTATAATTCGTGAAACGATTCATACTGAGGACTTGTTCTAACTCTTTCAGCCATATTTATGACACCCATTTCTTAAAAATCTCATTCATTTTTATCAGATTTATAATCTGCCTTTAAACTATAGCATTTTTTTATGAAGATGACAAAATAAGTTATATATAAATTATGTTAAAATATTTCACTTTTTATTCAATTATAACTATCATATAAAAAGACTGAAACATCGAAATGTTTCAGTCTTAAAAATATATTGTATTTTGTAATTTTACTATTCTTTAAAATAACCAGGAATTGCTTTAATTTCTAAGAATTCTTCAATTCCATAGTCGCCCCATTCTCTACCAATACCTGATTGTTTATAACCACCGAATGGTAAATTAGGTTTTCTACCTGCGTCATTAATTTCCACAGTACCTGCTTCTAATGATTTAGCAACTTCTCTTACACGTTCTAAATCTTTACCATATACATATGCTGCTAAACCATAAATTGTATCATTTGCAATTTCAATTGCTTCATCTAAGTCTTTATAAGTAATAATTGTACCTACTGGACCAAAGATTTCTTCTTGAGCAATTGTCATATCATTAGTTACATCAGTAAATAATGTTGGTTTAACGAAGTAACCTTTTTCAAGACCGTCTGGTTTACCAACACCACCATGTAATAATGTTGCACCTTCATCGATACCTTTTTGAATATAGCTTTGAACTGTATCAAATTGTTTTTTAGATACAACTGGACCTGCATCTTGGCCAGCTTCTCTAGGATTACCAACTTTAACATTTTCAATTGCTTTTTTAGCTGCTGCGATAAATTCATCTTTAATACTTTCTGGTACTAATGTACGTGTACCTGCTGTACAAACTTGACCAGTATTTTGTACGAACTTAGCAACTGCACCTTTAGCTGCTTCTTCGATATCAACGTCATCTAACACTACTAATGGTGATTTACCACCTAGCTCTAATGATACTTTTTTGAAGTCTTTAGCTGAGTTTTCCATGATTTTTCTACCAGTTGGACCTGAACCCGTAAATGACATCATACGTACATCAGGATGTGAACTTAATGGATCACCAACACTTTGGCCATCACCATTTACTAAGTTGAACACACCTTTAGGCACGCCAGCTTTTTCAAATATTTCAGCTAAAATAATCGCTGCAAATGGTGTTTCTTCAGATGGTTTTAAGACTACAGGTGAACCTGCAGCAAATGCACCAGCTAATTTTAATGATGTTTGGTTAGTTGGGAAGTTCCATGGTGTTACTAATCCAGAAACACCGATAGCTTCTTTAATAACTAAATCATCACCACGACGTTCTTCAAATTGAATTGAATCGATCGCTTTACTTGCTTCTCTAAAATGATTTAAGCCCATTTGATAATGAACAGATTCTGATTTTTCAATTGGTGAGCCAAGCTCATCCGTCATTACATCTATTAAATCTTCTTTTCTATTTTCATATTCATCTGCAATTCGTTCTAATAAAGCTTTTCTTTCTTCTAAAGAAGTATTTCTAAATTTCACGTACACTTTTTTAGCGGCAGCTACAGCGTCATCAACATCTTGTTTGTTACCTGCAGCAATTTTACCCATAACTTCTTCTGTAGCAGGGTTAATAACATCTAATGTTTGTCCACTATGACTTTCAACCCATTCGCCATTTATATATTGCTTGATATCTTGTCTCATGAATTATCTACTCCTTTATTTGTTACATTGGTTATTATAGTATGGATGATAGTCATAATTAAAATAATCTGTTTGAGAATTGAATATTTTAAATTTCAAACAAAATCAAAACCCCCCGTTTAACGGGTGGTTTGTTCTGCGGCTATAAGCCTCTATTACTGACCAGCCCTAAAAGGGCACTGAGAAGATCAGCCAAATGTACTAC
>NZ_JAJNHJ010000031.1:0-29065 GCF_022386965.1 Mammaliicoccus sp. B-M6 | reverse complement strand
GCAGTATCTTGATAAGACAACATATTTTCTTGTCTAAATTTTAAAACAGATAATTTAAATTCGCTAGTATAAACAGTATTTCTACTTTTTATTTCTAAACCTTCTTCTCCAAACTCTTTATATTGATTGACCCAAATCCGAATGACAGACCAACTTGAAACACCATATTTTAAAGCAATTGTTCTATAACTTTGATTTCCTTCTAAATATTCTTTTACAAGTTTTATTTTGAATTTAAAATCATATTTTTTCATCATAAGAATGCACCCCAATAATTTGATTTGTTTAGGTCAAATATTTGGGTTCACATCAGGCATGGCTTAATGCTCAATTTGAGCCAAGAGGTCATCCACAATCATTTACTCAAATCAAAACAAAGCCAAGAGACCTTAAATCTCTTGGCTTTTTTTCCTAATCTCGATATTCAATATTACAATGTATACGTATCAAATGATTGTAAGGCTTCGATTGCGCTATCTCTATCTGTGCTTGATTTGAAGCTTAACCTTAATGCACCCATAATATCTTCTCTTACTTCTAATATTCGGATATTTGTTATTGATATGTGATTTTGTCCGAGTATTCTTGTTACTTCACTGATCATACCGGGTTTATCTGGGATATCAACATATAAATCGAATGTTGAAGTTAGGGCACCTTGCTCTTTTATAGGGAGTTGGTCTCTATATGTTTTGGCTGATTGATAAAAATCATGAATTAATGCTGGATTTCCTTCTTCAATCATTTCTTTCGTATGTGTCATTTGTTCAATCCAATTTTCCATAAGTGTGACAAGATGTTCTTTATTTTCTAATGTGATGTCGCGCCACATATCAGCATTACTGCTCGCGATACGTGTGATGTCACGGAAACCGCCTGCTGCTAACAATCTGACATATTCTGAAATTTGTGTATTTTCTTCGTTCATATGAATTAAACTTGATGCGATGACATGTGGAAAATGACTGACGACACCTGTTACATAGTCATGTTCTTTTGCTGACATTTTGATGAATTTTGCTTTAGTCGGTTCTAGCAAATGTTTGACTTCACTATAAGCCGCTTCATTTATCGCTTGATCATATATCAATACATAATAAGCATTCTCGAATAAATGTTTTTTAGAATTTGTGACACCTGACTTATGACTACCTGCCATTGGATGTCCACCGATTAAATGAATATCTTGTTCTAATAATTGTGATTCTAGTGAACTTAATCCTAATTTCGTACTACCTGTATCGGTAACGATTAATCCTGGTTTAGTATCAATCTCTAATAATCGCTTACCGTATTCGATTGATTGTTGTACGGGTGTGGCTAATATAATTAAATCTGCTTGACGAGCACTAGAATCAAAGTCTGTTGCGATTTCATCTATAATTTTCATAGATAATGCGATTTCTGAATGTTTTTCAAAATAATCGTAACCTGTTATATGTAAATTGGGATGATAAAATTTAATATTTTGTATTAAACTCCCACCAATTAATCCTAGTCCAACTATAAATACGTGTTGCATAAAATCCCTCCAATACTTTAATAGTTTAAAGCAAGTTAGCGTGTGAAAGCAAGTGTTATTGATTTATTTTTTTAAAAGTATAGAATGATAATAAATGTATAAGGAGTGGTAATATGACAATTAACGTAAAAGAAACGATCGATACAATTAAAGAACTTGTATACATTAATAGTCCATCGGGATTTGCTGATCCAGCAGTTGAATATTGTAGAAAAGTTGCTGAGTCATTAAATTATGATACGAGTGTAACACACAAAGGTGGATTATTTATCAACGTACCAGGAAAAAATGAAGATGCACAACGACTGATTACAGCACACGTAGACACATTAGGTGCAATTGTTAAAGATATTAAAGAAGATGGTAGATTGCAATTAGATTTAATAGGGGGATTTAGTTGGAATGCGATTGAAGGGGAATTTTGTACCATCACTACGCAAAGTGGAAAAGAAATAACAGGTACCATTTGTTTACATGAAACAAGTGTCCATGTTTATAAAAATAATACTGAAATTCCACGAAATGCCGAACATATGGAAGTCAGATTAGATGAAAAAACATTTAATCCTGAAGATACAAGAGCATTAGGTATTGAAATTGGAGATGCTGTGAGCTTCGATCCAAGATTTGTGCATACAGAATCAGGATTTGTTAAATCTCGTCACCTTGATGATAAAGCAAGTGTTGCGATGATATTACAATTTTTAAAATATCTTAAAGAAGAAAATGTCGAATTACCACATAC
Source organism: Mammaliicoccus sp. B-M6 (assembly GCF_022386965.1). NCBI lineage: Bacteria > Bacillati > Bacillota > Bacilli > Caryophanales > Staphylococcaceae > Mammaliicoccus > Mammaliicoccus sp. B-M6. Next base: position 26,798 of record NZ_JAJNHJ010000031.1, on the reverse strand, counting down.
GACACAATTTTATATATCAAACAATGAAGAAATTGGATATGGTGCAAATTCAAGTATTTCAGATAAAGTTGTAGAATTTATCGCATTTGATATGGGTGCATTAGGAGATGGGCAAGCTTCTGATGAATACACAGTATCTATTTGTGTAAAAGATGCTTCAGGTCCATATCATGTAGGTTTAAGAAATCATTTAGTCAATTTATGTAAAGAAAATGATATTCAATATAAATTAGATATATATCCTTATTATTGTTCTGATGCTTCTGCTGCTTTACATGCAGGCGCTGATATTAGACATGGATTATTCGGTGCAGGTATTGAATCTTCACACGCTTTAGAACGCACACATGAAGATTCAATTCTTGAAAGTGAAAAGTTATTAAGAGCATATTGTTTATCAGAAATTAAAAACTAATCAGAATTTAAGGGTTGACATTTAAAATTTATTCTCGTATAGTGATATTTAATTAATCCGAAGAAATCATTCGGAATTTGAAAGATGAGTATCTCGTGTTGATAGTAGCAAATAGAAAGCTAATGGTTGATGTAAATTAGCACTACACACATAGAGAGAATTGGGCTTTCAAATTATCAATTAAATGAAATTTAGAGTGAACATGAAATTCAATGTTAACTAAGGTGGCACCACGGTAACGCGTCCTTACAGATAGCGTATACTGTGGTGTCTTTTTGTATACCTAAATCAGTGGTCATAAGTATAAATTAAAGCCTGTAGCAATCAGAAAGTTAGTGGTTGATGTAAACTAACACAGTTTAATTTAGAAATGGGGACCATGTAGAAATAATTGAATATTTAATGAGTGAATAAGTTCTAGACTTATTAATGAAGGTGGTACCGCGCATAAGCGTCCTGTTTAATTAGGATGTTTATGCGCGGTTTTTTATTAAGGAGGATTAAGATGATTATTAAATTTAAAAAGTTAAATGCTGATATTACCCCAGAAACTTTAGGACAAATAAATCGTAAGAAAATGATTTTAGAAAGTGCCAGTACAGATCAAATGAAAGGTAGATTTTCAATTGTAGCATTTGATGCAGTTGGAAAAGTGAATTTATATGATAATTATTTACAAATATTCATAAATGAAGATGAACAACTTATAAATGAACGTCCATATGAAGCATTAGAGGATTTCATCAATGATATGAAAGTTGATGAAGTTCCAGAAGCTTTAACACATTTACCATTTGTGTCTGGCATGATCGGGTACTGTAGTTTCGATTTAATTAGGTATCAAAATAAATTACTTAAACAAATTGAATTGAAATCAGATATCCCAGACGCTTCATTTAATCTCGTTGAATCTGTATACGTATTTGATCATTTTAAAGAAGAATTGTTTGTTATCACATCTAATCTTTTTAGTCAGAATACAGAAACACAAGTTGAACATGAGCTCAATAAAATGGTTGAAACATTAAAAGATATTTCACTATTTCAAAATAAAATTGATCATACATTAAGAGGTGAACTTGAAACAAATATAAGTGAAGAAGATTTCATGCAAGAAGTCGAATATTATAAATCGCTTATTAGTAAAGGTGATATGTTCCAAGTCGTACCTTCAAGAATTTATAAATATAAACATTACTTTAACGAACAACATAAAGATACATTGAAGCTTCAAATATATAAAAATTTAAAAAGACAAAACCCAAGTCCATATATGTATTACATTGACGATGAAGAAAGAACTATCATCGGATCTTCACCAGAAAGTTTCATTAAGAAACAAGGTGACATCATTACAACGAACCCGATAGCAGGTACAAACAAAAGAGGTCAAACAGAAGAAGAAGATAAACAAAATGAAATTGCACTGATTACAGATGAAAAAGAATTAGCTGAACATCGTATGCTTGTCGATCTTGGAAGAAATGATTTAAATATGATTGCTCAAACAGGTTCAGTATATATGCCTAAGTTAATGACTGTTGAAAGATTTGAACATGTTATGCATATCGTCTCAATCGTCGAAGGTAAAATTAGACCAGACATTACACCGCTTCAAATGATTACAGCTTTATTACCAGCAGGAACAGTATCTGGTGCACCTAAGACGAGAGCAATCACAAGAATTTATGAAAGCAGAAAAAGAAAACGCGGGATATACGCTGGAGGTGTTGGCTATATTAATTGCACCCATGATTTAGATTTTGCTTTAACAATTAGAACAATGGTTGTAGATAACGAATATGTAAATGTAGAAGCTGGCTGCGGTGTTGTATATGATTCAAACCCACAAAAAGAATTAAAAGAAACGATGATCAAAGCAAAAAGTTTATTGGAGGTTACACCATGATATTAGTAATTGATAATTATGATTCATTCACATATAACTTAGTAGATTTAATTAAGCAACATGATGATGTCGTGATCTATCATCCGGATGAGGCACCGTTCAATTTAAATATTGATGGATTAGTTATATCTCCAGGACCTGGTCATCCTGATGATACAGAAGACTTAAAAAATTTAATAGAAGCATATAAAGATAAACCGATATTAGGTATTTGTTTAGGTGCTCAAGCTTTAACAACATATTACGGTGGAGAAGTTGTCGTCGGGAAAGAAGTTAAACACGGTAAAGTAGATCAAATTGATATTATCGAAACTTCTAAATTGTATCAAGAATGCGAGCAGCATTTTAATATTATGAGATATCACTCATTAATTAGTGATGAAAAAACATTTCCGAACACGTTAAAAATTACAGGAAGAACGAAAGATTCCATACAATCATTCGAACATAAAGTAAAACCACATTTTGGGATACAATTTCATCCTGAATCATTTGCTTCAGATCATGGAAATGAAATTGTAAAAGCTTTTATCGACATAACAAGGGAAGGTGCAAATTATGAACACATTAAAACAACTCATTCAGTATCATGATTTATCGCAACAAGAAATGAAATCATTTGTAGATTTAATGATGGATGAACAAGCAGATGTATCATTAAAGGTTGCACATTTAGTGGCATTAAGTATGAAAGGTGAAACATCAGATGAATTATCGAACTTAAGTCAAAGTTTAATCGAAACAACATATAAAGAAAGACCTTATTTAGAAGATAGTATTTGTGTTTGTGGCACAGGTGGTGACCATTCTGGCAGCTTTAATATTTCAACAACCGCTTCATTTGTCGTTGCGGCAGCTGGCTTAAAAGTTTTGAAACATGGTAATAAAAGTATTACATCTAAAACAGGTAGCATTGATATCTTATCTGCTTTAAATATTCAAACAACACCTATTAAAGATGCGACAGAAAAAGTGAATGCAACAAATTTAGCATTTTTAAGTGCAACTGAAACATACCCGATTATGAAAACTGTCCAACCTGTTCGTAAATCAATACCAACACCAACAACATTTAATTTACTTGGACCAATGATTCATCCATATCATTTAGATTATCAAGTGATGGGCGTTTATGATGAAACGAAACTTAAAATTATTGCTGAAGCTATTTATAAATTAGGAAGAAAACGTGCCATTATCGTGCATGGTGCAGGTGGAATGGACGAGGCTACTTTATCTGGTGACAACATTATATATGAAGTATCTCAAGATGAAGGCATTAAACATTATACTGTAAATGCTGAAGACTACGGATTACAATCAGCGCCTAACGAATCATTAAAAGGTGGAACACCTGAAGAAAACAAAGTCATTACTTTAGATATTTTAACAGGACAAGATCATGGCCCTAAAAGAGATGTCGTTGTATTAAATGCTGCTTTAGCGTTATATGCTGGTCAAAAAGTAGACTCTATCAAAGAGGGTATTACGTTAGCAGAGTCTTTAATAGATGATAAACATGCATTAAATATATTAGAAGCTGTAGGAGGCAAAGTTTATGACAATATTGGATGAGATTGTAGAATATAAAAAAACATTACTAAATAATCAATATTATGAACAAAAATTAAACACATTGGAGAAAGTCGATGTAGAACATAAAACATCTTTCTTAAGTCGTACACAGCATGATAATAAATTAAATATTATTGCTGAATTAAAAGCAAAAAGTCCTACAGTATCAGATATTCCGAAACGAGATATGGCTACTCAAATTAAATTATATGAACAATACGGTGCATCTGCTATATCTATATTAACGGATGAAAAATATTTCGACGGTAGTTACGAAAGGTTACAAAGTTTAACAACTAAGACGACATTACCTGTATTATGTAAAGATTTTATGATTGATAAAAGACAAATTGACTTAGCACATCATGTTGGTGCCTCTATCGTATTATTAATCGTGAATATTTTATCAAAAGAAGAACTCGAAACTTTATACGCATATGCGACAGAAAAAGGTTTAGAAGTACTTGTCGAAGTGCATGATAAAGAAGAACTCGATATTGCACATGAAATTGGTGCACTGTTAATTGGCGTTAATAATCGTGACTTAAAAAGATTTGTCACAGACGTTAAACATACAAATGAGATCTTAACACAAATTAAACCAGGTGTGACATACATTTCTGAAAGTGGTATTCGTACTTTAGATGATGTGAAAAGTATTATCGGTAGTGGTATTGATGGCGCACTAATTGGGGAATCATTAATGAAACATCCAAACTTAGATGAATTTTTACCAAGTTTACGACTAGAAAAACAAGGTGAGCAACATGTTTATTAAATGTTGTGGCTTTCAAGATAAAGAAGCTATCGAAACAGCTGTATTGAATCATGTCGATGCAATTGGATTTATCACGTATCCAAAAAGTAAACGATATGTATCTGTTGAAGAAATAAAGTCATTAAGTAAAGATATTCCCCAAACGATTGATATCGTAGCTGTCGTTGTGAATTTAACGATGGTAGAAATTGATGAACTTAATCGAGAAACTTCTATTAATACACTTCAATTTCATGGTGATGAATCTGTATCATTTATACAAGAGGTTAAAGAAAAGTATCCACATATTAAAATTTATAAAGCTTTACCAGCTAATGATCAATTACTTACTAATATAGAAGCTTTTAAAAATGAAGTAGATTTATTTTTAATTGACACGCCTTCAAAAGATTATGGTGGTACTGGGGTATCTTATGACTGGTCCATATTAAATGCATTAAACAATATTCCGTATTTAATTGCTGGTGGTATTAATATAGATAAAATTAAACAAATCGAATCATTAAACTTTAATCATAATGGTTATGACATATCAAGTGGAATTGAAACGAACGGACACAAAGATAAAGAAAAAATTAAAGCATTACTAACATATGTAAAGGAATGATTGAATTGAATAAAAATATACAATTAGAAGCAGATGAATTAGGATTTTTCGGTGAATTTGGTGGCCAATATGTACCAGAAACATTAATGCCAGCTATACAAGAATTAAACGATACGTATCAACAATTAAAAAACGATCCGGAATTTCATAAAACATTAAATGCTTATTTAAAAGATTATGTAGGTAGAGAAACACCTTTAACATATGCTGAGCGTTATACAGAAGCACTTGGCGGCGCAAAAATATACTTAAAAAGAGAAGATTTAAATCATACTGGTGCTCACAAAATTAATAACGCATTAGGACAAGCACTTATCGCAAAAAAAATGGGTAAAAGAAAGCTCGTTGCTGAAACTGGAGCCGGTCAACATGGTGTGGCAAGTGCAACAATTGCAGCACTGTTTGATATGGAACTTATCGTATTTATGGGTGAAGAAGATATTGAAAGACAAGCATTAAATGTGTTCAGAATGGAATTGTTAGGCGCTAAAGTTGTACCTGTCACAGACGGACAAGGTACGCTATCAGATGCAGTAAATAAAGCATTACAATATTGGGTTTCACATGTTGAAGATACACATTATTTACTTGGATCAGCGCTAGGACCACATCCATTCCCAACAATTGTAAGAGATTTACAAAGTGTGATTGGTAAAGAAATTAAGAAACAAATATTAGAGAAAGAATCTCGATTACCAGATGCAGTCGTTGCATGTATTGGTGGCGGTTCAAATGCAATTGGTACATTCTATCCATTTGTAAATGATGAGTCTGTTAAATTATACGGCGTTGAAGCTGCTGGTGAAGGTGTAGATACTACTAAACACGCTTTAGCTATTGAAAAAGGGAAACCAGGCGTGTTACATGGTTCTAGAATGTATTTAATTCAAGATGAAAATGGACAAGTCGAACTTGCGCATTCAATTTCAGCAGGATTAGATTATCCAGGCGTAGGTCCAGAACATAGTTATTATAACAATATTGGTCGTGTTCAATATCCGAATGCAAGTGATACTGAAGCGATGGATGCGCTAATTAAATTTACACAATTAGAAGGTATTATTCCAGCTATTGAAAGTGCGCATGCATTGAGTTACGTAGAGAAATTAGCGCCAACAATGGATAAAGATGAAATTATTGTTGTGACGGTTTCTGGTAGAGGAGATAAAGACATGGAAACAATTAGAAAGTATATGCAAGAGAAGGGGGATCATCATGCATAAATTATTTATACCATATGTCATGGGGAACAAAGGTTTTATAGATTCAGTCAAACTTATGGACGAAAATGGCGCAGATTATATAGAAATTGGTTTACCTTTCTCAGATCCTGTAGCTGATGGTCCAACAATTATGGCAGCTGGACAAGAAGCCATTAAACAAGGTATGTCTGTTAATAAAATTATTGATCAACTGATTGAACATAAAGATGAAATCAATACGCCATACTTATTTATGACTTATTATAATTTAATTGATGCTTATGGTGTCGACTCTTTTATAGAACGAATTGCTGAAGCAAATGTTTACGGTTTAATCATTCCAGATTTACCATTTGAACTTGGACAAAGATTTAAAAAGCATTTACAGCCTAAAAACATTAAATTAATTTCTTTAATTGCGATGACTTCTAGTGATGAACGAATTAAGCAAATAGCTGAGCATGCAGAAGGATTTATTTACACAGTTACAATGAATGCGACGACTGGTGATGGCAGAGGTTTCCACGAATCTTTAAAAGATAAAATTAAATTTATACAACAACATGCTAATGTACCAGTTGTTTGTGGATTTGGTATTAGAACTGAAGAACATGCTAAAGAAATAAAGTCATTTAGTGACGGCATTGTGATTGGTAGTGAAATTGTTAAAAGATTAAAGAATGATTCAATAGAACAAACTCAAGCATATTTACAAAGTATTAGAAAAGCTTTAGATGAAGATTAAAAAAGCATAACCCTTAATAGAAGAAAAAGAAACACACTTCATGTATAATCGACATTAACAAATGAAAAGGAGTGTTTCTAATGAGCAAAAAAGTTCTCATAGTTGTTACAAATGCATCTCAATTTAAAGATGGAAAACCAACTGGGTTATGGCTAGAAGAAGCAGCAATTCCTTATAAAGTATTTATTAAAAATGGATTAGAAGTGGATATTGCATCTGTAAAAGGTGGCAGTGTTCCGATAGATCCAAATTCAACTCAAAATGACGAAGCGAAAGAATATCATGACGTATTAGAAAAGTTACAACAAACATATAGTATTAGAGACATCGTGTTTGAGAGTTATGATGGCATATTCTTACCTGGTGGTCATGGAACAGTATTTGACTTCCCAAATAATGAAGACTTGGAAGATATGCTAGCATATTATAGAAATAACGATAAGGTGATTGGTGCAGTTTGCCACGGTCCAAGTGCATTTGTTGGCGCTAAGCTTCCAAATGGGAACTATTTAGTGGATGGTGTTAAATTAACTGCTTTTACTGATAGTGAAGAAAAAGCAATGAATTTAGAAAATGATGTACCATTCTTGCTACAAACACAACTTGAAAAGCAAGGTGCTCGATTCGTTAAAGGTGCTGACTTTGAATCGCATACAGTTGCAGACGGTAAATTTGTCACAGGACAAAATCCGAATTCTAGTGAAGAGGTTGCCGAAAAATTTGTAAATGTATTAAAATAGTTAAGCAATATAAATAAAAACCTGCCATTTGGTAGGTTTTTATTTATGAAATAATGGTATAGTAATGAGTATTATTTTAGAATAAAGACAAAATATTGTATAATTGTAACAAATACATAAAAATGAGATTGGGAGTATTGTATAAATGAAATTTACAAATTTAACAACTGGTGAATTTGAAGCTTTTACAAATAAAATGCCGTACGCGCATTTTACACAAGCAGTAGGTAATTATGAATTAAAAACATCTGAAGGCACTTCAACACATTTAGTAGGGGTCAAAGATAATCAAGGTGAAGTATTAGCTGCGTGTCTGTTAACAAGTGTACCAGTTATGAAGATGTTTAATTACTTTTACTCAAATAGAGGACCAGTAATGGATTATGACAACAAAGAACTTGTTGACTTTTTCTTTAAAGAAATCGTGAGCTATTTAAAAAGTTATAAGGGATTATTCTTTAGAATCGATCCTTACTTGCCATATCAATTAAGAGATCATGATGGCAATATTAAAAAATCATTCAACCGTGATGGTTTAATTAAACAATTTGAATCATTAGGCTATGAACATCAAGGCTTCACAACTGGTTTCCACCCAATACATCAAATTAGATGGCATTCTGTACTTGATTTAGAAGGTATGGACGAAAAGACGCTCATCAAGAACATGGATAGTTTGAGAAAAAGAAATACTAAAAAAGTTCAAAAAAATGGTGTTAAAGTACGTTACTTATCTAAAGATGAAATGCCGATATTCCGTCAATTTATGGAAGATACAACAGAGAAGAAAGATTTCAACGATCGTGGCGATGACTTCTATTACAACAGATTAAAATACTTTGAAAATGTAAAGATTCCTTTAGCTTATATAGACTTTGAAACTTACATTCCACAATTAGAAAAAGACCATGAACAATACAACAAAGATATTGCGAAAGCTGAAAAAGATTTAGAAAAGAAACCAGATAATCAAAAGACAATTAATAAAATAGACAATTTAAAACAGCAAAGAGAAGCAAATGAAGCTAAATTAGAAGAAGCACGTCAATTACAACAAGAACATGGAGATACATTACCAATAGCAGCAGGTTTCTTCATTATTAATCCATTTGAAGTTGTATACTATGCAGGTGGTTCATCAAATGAATATCGTCACTTTGCAGGTAGTTATGCAATTCAGTGGGAAATGATTAAATACGCTTTAGATCACAATATTGACCGTTATAACTTCTATGGTATTAGCGGAGACTTCTCAGAAGATGCACCTGATGTTGGCGTTATTAAATTTAAAAAAGGTTACAATGCAGATGTTTATGAATATATTGGTGATTTCGTTAAACCAATTAATAAACCAGCGTACAAAGCGTATACAACACTAAAAAAAGTATTAAAAAAATAAATGATTTTCAGTAAGAGAGGAATTTAGATAATATGAAATTTACAGAATTAACGGTTACTGAATATGATGAGTTCGTATCTGATAGTCGATACGAAAGTCACTACTTTCAAGTAAAAGAAAACATCAAGACGAGAGAAAATGATGGTTTTCAAGTTGTATTATTAGGTGTTAAAGATGAGAATAATCAAGTCGTTGCAGCAAGTTTATTCTCTAAAATACCAACATTAGGTAGTTATGTGTATTATTCAAATCGTGGTCCGGTAATGGATTATAGCAATCTAGATTTAGTGACATATTACTTCAAAGCACTTGAAAAGTACTTAAAACAGCATCAATGTCTATATGTTAAAGTCGATCCATACTGGATTTACAATATATACGATAAAGATATTAAACAAATTAAAGAAGATGGCGCTAATGACCAAATCGTTGATCTGATTAAATCACTAGGCTATGATCATCACGGCTTTACGACTAAATATGATCCATCAAGCCAAGTAAGATGGATGGGTGTCTTGAACTTAAAAGATAAAACATTAGCAGAAGTTAAAAAAGGATTCGACAGCCAAAGAAAACGTAACGTCAATAAAGCGCATAATTACGGTGTTAAAGTACGTTTCTTAGAACGCGATGAATTAGATATATTCTTTAAATTATATAGAGAAACAGAAGAAAGAGCTGGCTTTATTTCTAAGACAGATGAATATTTCTTAAACTTTATCGATACATATGGTTCTAAAGCATTAGTACCATTAGCATATATCGATTTAAACGAATATATTCAATCAACTCAAGAGAATTTAAATGAATTAGAAACAAAACGCGATCAAATGATGGCGAAAGAAAACAAATCTGAAAAACAATTAAAGAAAATTGCTGAAACAGATCGTTTAATCGACCATGCACAGAAAGAATTATTAGAAACAAGCGAACTTATTAAAACAGATGGCGAAATCTTAAACTTAGCTTCAGGTGTATTCTTTGAAAATGCATATGAAATCAATTATTTCTCAGGTGGCTCAAGTGAAAAATACAATCACTTTATGGGACCATATATGATGCATTGGCATATGATTAATTATTGTTTCGAAAATGGATTCGATAGATACAATTTCTACGGATTATCAGGAGATTTCACTGAAGATAGCGAAGATTACGGTGTATACCGATTTAAACGAGGATTTAACGTTCAAATCGAAGAATTAATCGGAGATTTCTATAAACCAATCAATAAGAAAAAATATTTCTTACACAATGTAATCCAAAAAGTACGATCTAAAATTAAAAAGTAATCAAAAAAAGGCTGAAATTTATATTTCAGCTTTTTTTTGTGTTAAATATGGGGTTAGCGGCACATATCATATTTCTTCTATCAATTAGTTTACATAATATATATTATAGGAAGTTAAGTATATTGTCTTAGGGGACGCCTATTCTACATATATACCTAACTAATTTATGTTGTTATATGTTTAACTTGTAACGCTTCATCAATTGCATATAGATCTGGATTCTTTAAAGCTTTCCATTCATCAAAGCCAAATTGTTTGTCGAAATGATTTAGTAATAATGACATGATGTTTCCATGTGTCACGATTAATGCATGTTCATTTACTGGTATCGACTTAAATACTTCTAAAATTCGCTGTTGAGCTTCTAAACTTGTTTCGCCATTATGTATACGATAATGAAAGTCACTGAAAGTCATTTTAAGCTCAGTTAGCCAATTATCTATTGGTAAGTCAATTAAAATGCGCTCATTTAAACGGCTATCATAAGTTAACGGTGTTTTGTAATTTGTTAAATATGGTTTAATTGATTCATAAGTACGATTCATTTCACTGACATATATATGGTCAATATTGAGTTTAGCTAATACAGGTACTAATTGTTGTGCTGACTTAATGCCATCTGTCGTTAAAGCAGCATCAAATTCTTGTCCAGTAGCTTTGCAATGTCTTAATACATAAATCATTCAATCACTCCAAATTGATTTTAAGAAAGCATATCATACATCATGATAAATAAAAACTACTATAAATCGAAATAAATACGATTTATAGTAGTTTATGCTATTGATTCATTTTGACATAACTTGCAATTGCTTTACTAGCAAATTGTGCAGTACCGTCACCAAATTTATTAATATTTTTAGTGAATCTTTCATCACTTACATACATATCACCGATACTACCAAACGCTTCTAAACTATACTCGCAATCAATATTAGAAATTAAATATGTGTACCATCTTTGTACGATTGATTGAGCGATTTCTGAGTCTGGAGATTCATTTCTGTTTGCTGCAAATGCTCTAAAGATGTCATTCATTTCTTCTTCTTTTGAAACTTTTTCTTCTTTAGACCAACTATTAATGCGGTTGTTCGCTTTATCTACAGTTTTATTCCCCCACTTTTCACGAGCTTCAGCTTCATATTCATTCTGATTAAACTCAAAACCTATAAATTTATCTTCATTCGTCATATTAATTTCTCCTTTCATATGTTTCGTCGTTTGATCTATCGTTTGAATCATTTGATCAATTCTTGTTCTTTTATTGATGAGCATCTTTTTATGCATATTTAATGCTTCTTCTTTATCAAACGAAGGATCATCAAGAATTTCTTTTATCTTTTTTAGAGGAAAATCAAGCTCTTTAAAAAATAAAATTTGCTGTAATCTGTCTACATTCTCGTCTGAATACAATCTATAACCAGATGATGATACATTAGACGGATTCAGTAAATTAATTTCATCATAATGGTGAAGCGTGCGCACACTTATACCGACTAATTGAGCAATTTCTTTAACAGTCATTTCCATTTACTTAACCTCCTCATAACCCTACTATAAAGTCTTACGTTACGTTAGAGTCAACCATATAATCAAAAAAATAAATAAAGTCAATTTCGTACATGTTATAATACATTTAGAATATCACGTATGTCAGGAGTTTTATAATGAATAAAGAGATACAACTTGAATTAAAATTAGAAACATCTCGTTTAATACTACTAGCTGGAGAACAAGTTTTTTCATACAAAGAGACAATAAAGGACGAAATGCTGAACTCAGTAGATACGTTAAAAGATTGGGTAGCATTCTTCAATTATCAATTCGATGAATATAAAGTGACTGATTTTCTTAATAAATCAACTGACCCACAGTATAACAAAGAATATTTTAGATATTTTATCTTTGAAAAAGATACGATGCAATTTGTAGGATCAGTTGTCCTTCAAGATATCGATTTAAGATTACCATCATGTGAAATTGGCTATTGGGCAGTCAATTCAGGTTTAGGCAAAGGTTATATAACAGAAGCTATTCAATATATTACACAACATGTTATAGAAAACCATGGCTTTGTAAGAATAGAAGCATACATAGATGTTAAAAATACAAGAAGTATTAACACCATTGAAAGATGTGGATATGAACGAGAAGGAACATTAAAGAACTCAGATTTAAGCGCAGACCAACAAAGTATTATTAACGAAGCACTCTATGCAATCACGACACCTGTATATTTTAAATAAAGAAAGAAAAAGCGACTGGGATATATAGAAATATCTCAGTCGTTATTTGCAAGTTTGGGCAAAAGTGCTCATAACGCCCGACTAATCAATCAAAAAACGACTAAGATAGTTCTATATCTTAGTCGTTTCCCTATTTATTACGTCTTTTTAATTCATTAAATTGACGTCCATCTTCTATTGTTTCATCTTGACTATGTTTTTCAGCTAATCTTTTTTGATTCTTTCTCATTAAGTACCATGTTAATAAGCATACAAATAAACTTACGATTGCCATAAATGCGGCATAGCCTAATAATGGTTCGTATGTAATATCATAAAAATTAGGTAATATAAATGCGATCATACCTAATACGACAAATGTCAAAATTGCACTGATGACGTGTTTTTTAAGTATTAATGATGATAATACAGAAAAAACAATAACGACGACAAATGAAATCCATAAGTAGTTTGGGAAATCAAATATATTCAAGATGCACGCCTCCTTTATCTAGTTGTACTGGTCTATACCCCTTTTATTTATGTTTAATTACGATATAGATAGAAATTTGATTTATTTATATAAATTTAATTGTACATTTGCAATTTTGTTTAAATTTTACGGACATTAGCGCACAAATGTGACCAGAATGTCTAAGATAAATTGTTCGAATAGTGCGTTGTATCATATGACGTAGAAGATGTTTATATGTATAATATGTACATAAGTACATAAATAAGTAAATTTTTAAAAAAGGGTGATTTGATGGGACAATTATTAAGAAGCGAAGTTCCTGTTCAAGAAACATGGGATCTTTCAAGTTTGTATCAAGACAATGATGCATTTTACAGTGCATTAAAAGATTTAGTTGAGAACGTTACTGCATTTAATGAAAAATACGTGAATCAGTTAAATGAAATATCAACGATTGAATCTGCTTTACGTGAACAAGCTGATCTTATTGTAAGTATTATTCACTTAAGTACATATGCAGAATTACTTTATTCGACTGATACAACAGATGAACAAAGTCAAAAAGTAGCTGCACAATTTTCTACTACATATGGAAAAGTAGCTGGTTTATTATCATTTGTAGAGTCAGAAATTTTGCAATTAGATGATGAAGCATTCAATGCTTTAATTAAACAATCTGAGTATCCTAAATATTTAACGTTGTTAAAACGTCAAAAAGAACATACTCTACATCCTGAAGTAGAAAAAGCGTTAGCAACCTTCTCACCTACTTTTGGTGCGCCATATGAATTATATGGTATTACGAAAATGTTAGATATTGAGTTTGGTACTTTTGAAGCGAATGGAGAAGAAATACCTTTAGATTATGTATCATTTGAAGGTGATTACGAAGTTGACTCTAATACAGAAGTTAGACGAAATGCATTCAAGAAATTTAGTGATGCATTACGTCGTTATGAAAATACAACTGCAGCAACATACAACGCTCACGTTCAAAAAGAAAAAATTGAATCTGAATTACGTGGTTACGACTCAGTTATTGATTTCTTATTAGAATCACAAGATGTAACAAGAGAAATGTATGATCGTCAAATTGATGTTATTTCAGAAGAATTAGCACCACATATGAGAAGATATGCGCAATTACTTAAACGTACAAATAATCTAGATAAATTGAAATTTGAAGATTTACGTATATCATTAGACCCTACTTATGAACCGGATGTATCAATTGAAGGCTCTAAAGAATATATTAAAGAAGCATTAAGTGTACTTGGTGAAGATTATATGCAAATGGTCAATGATAGTTATGATAAACGTTGGATTGACTTCCCTCAAAACAAAGGGAAACAAACAGGTGCTTATTGTGCAAGTCCATACGGTGTTAACCCATTCATATTTATTTCATGGACAAGTAAGATGACTGAAGTATTTGTATTAGCACATGAACTAGGTCATGCAGGACACTTTAATTTAGCAAATGCACATCAAAATGTATACCAAGCTGATTGTTCAATGTACTTTGTAGAAGCACCATCAACAATGAATGAAATGTTAATGGCTAATAGTTTATTGAAGAAATCAGATGATCCGAAATTTAAACGTTGGGTTATTAGTTCAATTATTTCAAGAACGTACTATCATAATATGGTAACCCATTTATTAGAAGCTAAATATCAAAGAGAAGTATATAGACATGTTGATAAAGGTGAAGCACTCACTGCCCCACTTTTAAATAGTATTAAGAAACAAGTTATTTCAGATTTCTGGGGAGACGAAGTTGAAATAACAGAAGGTGCAGAATTAACTTGGATGCGCCAACCACATTATTATATGGGCTTATATCCTTATACGTATTCAGCAGGTTTAACAATCGGAACTGCTATGAGTCAAAGAATTGAAAAAGAAGGACAACCTGCTGTTGAAGATTGGTTAAATGTCTTAAAAGCTGGTGGTTCTAAATCTCCTGTTGAACTTGCTCAAATGGCAGGTATTGATATTACGACAGATAAACCACTTAAAGAAACAATCGCGTATATCGGTCATTTAATCGACGAGCTAGAATCACTCACAAACGAAATTGAATAATATCTTTTCTATTATTAATTTAGAGACTGGTACACTTTATTGTTTCAGTCTCTACATTTTCTTATTCAATATAAACATCCTTATTAAACAACTGTATTATATATATTATTCTAATTTTAATATTATTTGTGTTACAATATAATCAAACAAATTCGAACTTATTAAAAAGTTAATATATAGGAGGATCACAAGTGAAATTAAAAGTTGATAGGCACCGTTTTATAATGGATGAACTTAAAAATAATATGTCTGTGAAAGTATCTTCCCTTTCAGAGAAGATGAACGTTGCTGAAATGACAATAAGAAGAGATTTACAAGAACTAGAAAACAATGGTTTATTAAATAGAATTCATGGTGGCGCTAAATTAATTGAAGATAACTTATATAATGAAAAGTCACATAAAGAAAAGCAAACCATCAATGTTTCTAATAAAATGAAAATCGCTCAAAAGTGTGGCGAACTCATTCATAATGAAGATATTATATTTATCGGTTCAGGTTCTACAAATGAACTCATATTTGATTTTATTAAAGACAAGAACTTAAGCATATTTACAAATTCGCTTGATATATTCTTACAATATAAAGATTTATCGAACATTGATGTATTACTCGTAGGTGGTCGTTTCAGATCTAAAACGGGTACATTTATCGGACACTTTGCGAACAAAATGATGGAAGATTTTCATGTAGCAAAAGCATTTGTCGGAGTTAACGGTATATATGGTCAGAAATTAACAACTGCTAATGAAGAAGAAGGCAAAGGTATTCATATTATCTTGGAAAATGCAAAGCTTAAATATATCACAGCAGACAGCACAAAATTCGGTGTTCAAGCATTATATAACTTCTATAATATTAACGATGTCGATGCTGTTATATCAGATGATGATGTAAGTGAAGAAATATTAAACACATATCCAAACAAGATTAAATAGTTATCAAAATGAATATTAAAAGAAACGCAATATAGAATAGCATATCGCTATTTTATATTGCGTTTTTTATTGACAGAAAACATGTTTGATTTTATATTATAATTAACAAAAACGAACAATTACAAACATAGGAGGAAGTATATGAAAGTTTTTATTAATTGTATTCGTAAATCTAGCCCTTTAAAAGACAAGATTATTCAGGAACTATCTCATTCTAACATTGAATGGATTGATTTGTATGATGAGACACTTGAAGACGATGTGTTTGCTGTAACTGTAAATACTATAGAAGCAGTTAAAAATAATGAAGATACTAAGGCTTTAATCATTGATGATTATGGAATTGCACCATTCATTATCGCGAACAAACATAAAAATATAATCGCTGCTTCAGTTTCAGATGACCGTTCTGCTTATATGACAGCACGTCACAACAATACAAAAATTATGATTCTTGCTTCTGAAATTGTTGGCCCTACTCTAGCGGTTAACTGTGCTAAAGCATTTGGAGAATCATCTTATGATGCTGGCCGCCATCAAATCAGAATAGATATGTTAAATAGTTTGTGTTAAGGAGGAAGTTAAATGAAGATAGCTATTGGATGCGATCATATCGTTACGGATGAAAAAATCAAAGTATCAGATTTTATTAAAAGTATTGGTCATGAAGTGATAGATGTTGGAACTTATGATCATCAAAGAACACACTACCCTATTTATGGTGTAAATGTCGCAAAAGCTGTTACAGAAGGAAAAGCTGACTTAGGTGTTGTACTTTGTGGTACAGGTGTAGGTATTAGTGTTTCAGCAAATAAAGTACCTAATGCGAGAGTTGCGCTCGTGCGAGACATTACAAGCGCTCGTATAGCGAAAGAAAAATATAATTGCAATATTATTGGTGTCGGTGGAACGATTTCAGGCATTGATTTAATAACTGATATCGTTGAAACCTTTATAAATGCTGAGTATATCCAAACAACGGAATCAGATCAATTAATTGAACGCATGAATCAATTGTTAACAGACGACCAAGTTCAATATGATTCCAATCAGTTTAACAAATATATTGATAAATGGAATAAAGGAGAATATGTGGATGAGGTGAAACATTGAAATTATTAACAATTACATTAAATACTTCAGTGGATATCGCCTATCAACTAGATCATTTTGAATTGAACCAAACGAATCGCGTTAAAAATGTTATTAAAACAGCTGGTGGCAAAGGATTGAATGTTACGAGAGTAGCAAACATTTTAGGCATTGATCATTTGGCAACTGGCGTTATCGGAGGTACTACTGGTGAATTTATTAAGCGTGATTTAGAACAAGATCATATTAAACATGATTTTTATGAAACAAATATTGAATCGAGACAATGTATTGCGATTTTAAATGGCGCGCATCAAACAGAATTACTTGAACCAGGGTATTCAAATACGCAAGAAGATATTCAGTCATTTATGAAGCATGTGAATGAACTTATTCAAGCGCATGACATTATTGCGATATCAGGTAGTGCTCTACCAGGCATGAATGTTGAAACTTATCAGGCACTTATCGATTTCGCTGTTAGTCACGGTAAGAAAGTATTGTTAGATGTAAATGGTCATACTTTAAAAGATTTATTAAATCATGAAGGTCAAAGCTTACCTTATTTAATAAAACCTAATATCGAGGAACTAAATCAGCTATTTAATGTGAAAGATTATGATAATCACCAAGAGATTATCGAAGCATTGAGATCCCCTCTTTTAAGCCAAATTCCATGCGTGATGATTTCACTTGGTTCTAATGGTGCACTTTATAAATATCAGCATCAAATTTACAAAGTAAATATTCCTAAAATTAAAGCTGTTAATGCAGTTGGTTCTGGTGATAGTTCTATTGCAGGATTTAGTTATGGACTCATACATAAACATGATGTTCACTATGCTGTTAAATCAGCCATGGCTGCTGGAATTGCGAATGCTTTAGAACAGAAAACTGGATTCTTAACGAAAGAGAATTTTGAGTATTATTTAGCAAAAATAAAAATTGAACAATTGGAGTGTTTTTAAATGGTTAAAAATTTATCAAAACTCACAAACGATTTAGGCCAAATTGCTGCACTTGCCATTGATCAACGCGGTGCATTAAAGAAAATGTTTTGTGAAAATGTAGCATCAGAAACGATAGAAGATTTTAAAGTACAAATATCTAAGACATTAACGGAATTTTCTTCTAGTATATTATTAGATCCTGAGTATGGATTACCCGCTTCAAAAGAAAGACATCCTAACTGCGGTTTAATCTTAGCTTACGAAAAGACAGGATATGATAAAGCAACACCAGGTCGCTTACCTGATTTATTAAATACATGGTCAGTACATGCACTTAAAGAACAAGGTGCAGATGCCATTAAATTACTCGTATATTTTGATATTGATGAATCACAAGAAATCAACGCACAAAAAGAAGCATTTGTAGAAAGAGTTGGTGCTGAGTGTGTAGCGTTGGATATACCATTTTTCTTAGAAATCGTGTCATATGACGCAACAAATGATGATAATTTAAGCGAAGCATACGCAAAAGTTAAACCTCATAAAGTTATTGAAGCAATGAAATTATTCTCAGAAGATCGATTTAAAGTAGATGTATTAAAAGTGGAAGTACCAGTTAATATGAATTTTGTAGAAGGCTTTGGTGATAACCCAGTATATACGAAAGCACAAGCTCAACAGTATTTCAAAGAGCAATCAGTTGCAACGCATTTACCATTTATCTTCTTAAGTGCAGGTGTATCACCTACTTTATTCCAAGAAACATTGAAATTTGCTTATGAATCAGAATCTAAATTTAACGGTGTATTATGTGGAAGAGCAACATGGGCAGGTGCAACTCAAGCATATGTTAAAGATGGTGAACAAGGATGTAATGCTTGGTTAAATGATGAAGGTATAACTAATATACAAAATTTAAATAAAGTGATTGAACAATATGCAACAGCTATAAATTAATAATAAATACCCCGCTTCTATTTAATCTAGAAGCGGGGTTTAGTTTCATGTTTATTTTGTTTTATTCTCTAATGACTCAGATAGTGCTTTATACCATAGTGCACTTTCTTGATATATCTTTTCTGAGTTTCAAAGTCGATATAGAATAATCCGTATCGCTTATTATAACCATTAGACCAACTAAACATATCTTGCAATGACCAAACAAAATAACCTGTTATATTAGCACCATCTTTAATCGCATCACTAATGCTTTCTAAATGTGTAGCTATATAGTCAATACGTGGCTGATCATCTATGATTGTTTGTTCGTCTATAAATTGATCTTTATACCCAAGTCCATTCTCAGTGATCAGCAGCTTTTTATAATTTGGATAGTCTTCTTTAATGCGCATAATCATATCATATAAACCTTTAGGATAAATATACCAATCCCAGTCAGTCGTTGGAACGTCATGGTTTTTAACAATTTCAGCTATTTGTTTAAGTCTAAAAATCGAACTACCTTTGTCCCCTGTACCATTATGATGTATTAAGCTATCCGCTTCATTTGCTTTCACCCAATTACTTTGATAATAATTGATGCCTAAGAAATCTTGTAATTGACTAGCTTCTTCAATGATTGCCATTTCCTCTTCCGTCATATCTAATGAACCATCATATATATTAAGCAAATGATTAATTATATCCATTTTCTCACTAGAATATGCTCCTAAAAATGTACCATCTAATAAAAATCCATTGATAAATGTATCTTGTACTTTAGCAGCTTTCACATTTTCAGGGTGTTGATCAATTGGATAAATTTGAGTTAAAGCATGTATAATACCGATTTCTCCGTTATAACCTTTCTCTTTATAGAGTTTAACTACTTTACTATGCGCAACAATAAGATTATGTTGAGCTTGGAGACACTTTACGACTTGATATTGTTCACCAGGTGGAAACGCACCTGTTACATATTGACCTAAAGTATATGCGATCGGTTCATTAATCGTCATCCAATATTGAATATCATCTTTAAATGTCTCAAAGCAAAATGCTGCATAGTTCACAAAATGCGTGATGTTCTCCTTACATAACCAATCCCCTTGTTTGAATAGTTCTTCAGGCGTATCAAAATGATGTAATGTCACATATGGTTCAATATTATATTTACGACATGTCGCAAATACATTTTTATAATATGTTACCCCTTTTTGATTAACATCCCCATACCCTTTTGGAAATATGCGAGACCAAGCAATAGAAATTCTTAACGCTTTAATACCATGTTCTGAAGCTAATTTAAT
The DNA here is from genome assembly GCF_022386965.1 of Mammaliicoccus sp. B-M6. NCBI lineage: Bacteria > Bacillati > Bacillota > Bacilli > Caryophanales > Staphylococcaceae > Mammaliicoccus > Mammaliicoccus sp. B-M6. Next base: position 6,119 of record NZ_JAJNHJ010000031.1, on the reverse strand, counting down.
ATCTTCTTCATATCGATTATGAAAATCACTTGCTGGATCTGGGCTGAATCTTCCTTGTTTCTCTAAAAATTCATCCCAAAGCACACGTCCCTTTCCATCTACTTTGCTTGACCCTTCTACTTGATATGCTGCAGTTGCAGCGCCTAGTACAAAAGTTTTTGGTAATTCTAACATGCTTATACTCCTTTAGTTTATTTTTCTTCTGATAGTAGTTTGTATATCTTCTCTATTGCCGCTTCTCCATCTCTTGTAAGTGCAATATATTCTTTACCTGTTGTTGTCATAAGAAGAGCATTATGTTGGTCAGTATATTTCTTCATTTCATTTTTCATTGAATCCATTTGAGGGGCTAATATAACAATGTTCATATCTTTAATTAAATCCATATCTTGACCATATGCTCTCGCAGTAGCATTTAAATGAATGTTTTGTTCTTTAGCAGCTTTGTTTAACGAATTAGCGAGTATACCACTTGTACCTCCACCAGCACATACGACTAATACGGTGACGTGATCCTTAATGTCATATTGAACTTTAGTATCAGTAGTTTCTACCTGACTATTATCGTTTGACTCTACGTTTGATTGAGGCTGCACAATATTTTGACTTTCAATCGTACCGCGTTCTTCACTCACTTTAATGCGATCATATGCTTTAATAAATGGCATCCAAATCACAAAGTCGAGTATCATAATAACGGCAATTAATAATAAAGATAATGGCGCAAAGTTTGATGCCATATAAATAACTATAGGTCCTGGTGTCGGCCATGGTAAGAAATGCATGAAACCATTCATACCAAGATTTTCTACGAAGAATTTCAATACCCATGAGTTAAGAATTGGTGTCACGATAAAAGGTATCATGAATACAGGGTTTAAAATAATTGGTGCACCAAATAATAAAGGTTCATTTACAGCAAATGTTGTAGGAATAAATGACGCCTTACCAACAGCTTTAAGTTCTTTAGACTTACACAAGAATATAAATATATATGGAACTAAGAATGTGGCACCAGTACCTCCAATCAGTGCTACAAAGTCTTGTGTACTTTGTGTTAATGCAATATGTGCGTGTTGACCTTCTCTAAATAATCTTAAGTTTTCAACTTGGTTGTTATACATAATCGCAATAACAGCAGGACCTACTACAGATGGTCCATGTACACCTATAAACCAGAAGAAAGCTATAAATCCGAAGATAATCGCAAATCCTAAGTAACCATTTGCAGCAGTAAATAATGGTGACAGTATAATTGTCGCCAATTCTGCTAAGTTACCATTAGCAATTTGACGAATGGCGATATCGATAATCCAGAATAAACCGACAGAAGCGGCAAACGGGATCATATCTTTAAACGCTTGTGCGATATTACCAGGTACTTGAGGTGGCATCTTGATTGTGATATTTCGACCAATAAAGAATTTATAAATGTTCGGTATTACAAATGCCACGATAAATGATGCGATAAGTCCTTTAGTACCAAGCATGTCAATGCTTATACCGTCTTTAACGGGATTCATCGCTACAATTAGTAATGAAGATTCGGCAGCTACGAATGTTGAAATGACATTGATTTGGTTCGTTTTAGGTAATTTTAAGTTTTTATTGTCAGTTAATGATTTCGTAACGGTTCCTGCCATATAAAGTGCTAACATACCCATCGTGAACTGATAAACTTTCATAATGGTTGTTTCGATATTTTTTGGCCAATGGAATCCCCAAACGTTCGGTACGTAAGCAACTAAAATAAATAATGATGAAAATAAAATAACTGGCATTAATGCAACGAAGCCATCTCTAATTGCTGTTAAGTATGGATTAGAAGCCACTTTTTCAAAAAATGGTTTCATCTTTTCAATAAATTTAATTATCTTATTCACATGTATCACCAATTTTGTTTTAAAGTTTGAAGTTGTTCATAAATATCAATGATGTAATTTACAGAATCACGTAGTGCCATCGTTGTCATTAAGTGATCTTGACCGTGTACCATAATAAAACTTAATTCAGATGATTCACCACTTGCTTCTTGAGCTAAACATTGGGTTTGTTCTTTATGTGCTTCCGTTATATATGTATTTGCACTTTCAATATGACTACGCGCTTCATCAAATAGTCCGTTTTTAGCTTTTTCCATAGCAGCCATAACTTCTCTTCTTGCATCCCCAGCTATCGCAACAATAGTGAAACCTACCATCATATTCTCTTCTCTACTCATCTTTTGTTGTGCCTCCTTTTTGTGATGATATTATGCGTTCTATATGCAACTGAAAATAGAACAAGTGATGTTGATTAATAACAATATTGAACTTTCTTGATATGGCGTTATATAAGTCTTTTGCATACAAATAAGAATTTGGATAGTGTGTTTTTAAATGCTGTTGGAATGATATATCAACTTGTTGAGATAAGTCTTCAGAATAATCAAGAATGTGTTCCGTTAAATACTTTAAGTGCTGAATGAATCTATCATTATAATATTCATTGGACCTATTCCGTGTGATACCTATTTGATTTAAGCAATTGATTAAATCGTTCAGTTGAATATTTTTATTTTTATAAGCGGTTTGATTTTCGATACCCTCAGGCTGCTCAGCATTGATAAAATGTAATGCTAGATTATTTGCTTCATATGCTGGAAAAGAAATATTTAAATTTCGTTTAATAATCGTCAATGCGTATAAACTAGATTCAAATGCACGAGGATGAATGCTTTTAACATCAATAGAAAATGTCTGTATCTTTTGGTTGTTTTGATGAATATTGACAGCGTGATGTAAATGGTGTGTTAACGTGACATAAATATAATCTTGAAACGTAAAATCAAATTTATGTTGAACATCATTTATGATTTCACAACATGTCGTAATAATAGGTACGGGTACATCATTAACTAATGACTGTAAATGAAATCTCACTTCTTGATTATCGAGTCTAAAGATTTTCTCGGGTGTTTGATGAGATAAGAAATCACCTTTCTTTTTTGAGAACACGATCCCTTTCCCCATAGCGATTACTTCTTCACCATTTTCAGTGATGGCAATAGCAACATTATTGTTAAGGACTTGTTTGATTATCATAGGCAGCAATACCTCCAATCATTTGAAATAAAAAATACCACAAGACTTAGAGGTGACTGATGCACCTCAAGAATTGTGGTTTTCGCCTAATTGAATAGTCACGATCCAAACATTTAATTGTTTATTAATGTTCGATATTGTTACATTTATAATTTACAACGCTTTTTAAATTATGTCAATATTGTAATTAAATGGAATATAATCGCAATAAAAAACCAAACTTAACTTCATTTAGAAGTGTCAGTTTGGTTTTATGATTAGTCTTCTTTTTTAACTTGAGCCCAACCTTTTTTAGTGATGGTAATTTTACCAGTCTCGATTGTGATCAATTTTTGTTTATATAATCTACCGATAGCACGTTTGAAACTTGCTTTACTCATATTAAAGACTTCTTTAATTGCTTCTGGGTTTGATTTATCCCAGAATGGTAATTCTCCGTCATATTCTACAAGCAAATCAAATATCACTTGGCCATCTTCATCTAGTCTTTCATGTGCCAATGGTAAGAATGAACCATTTAATTCACCGTTTTCTTTTACCCCGATGATTCTGACATCCATTTCTTCGCCTAGTCTTGGTTCATGCTTACGTTCTGATTCATGCACAAAAATTTTATAACCATCTTCAGATAATAGGAAAGTACCTACTCTTAATAAACGATATGGTCTTGCTGTTACATGTTGATGTAACATAGATTCTTCAGCCGTTTTGTACATCGTGTCGACGATTGTTTCTGTTGCTAATCTCGCAAACATTTGACTATTACTATCTATTCTAAGTGTACAGAATATCATGTCACCGTTTTGTGGCCATAGTTCTTTAACTTTAGGTAGATCTTCCCATGGAATGAGTACTTCTCTAGGTAATCCTACATCTACTGCAGCACCATCACGGTCTACTCTCAATACTTTTACCCAATCATAACGGTCTTTTGTAATAGTTGGCATGTTTTGTGTAGCAAATAATTCTCCAGATCGGCTTGGATATACAAAGAAACTATAATCTTCACCGATTTCTAATTGATCGTCATCTTCGACTTCTGAAGCATTCATTTTAATAGGTTCGCTATTTGGTCCAAGTAAATGATAAGTTGAACCTTCCAATCTATCCACTTTTAAAAAGTCTATGCGACCTACAAGCGTATCTTTTTCGTTTGTCATGTCATTCTCCATTCATATGTTTTTCGTTTATTCATTATAACATGCATTTTGCTTCGTGTAACGACTGTTCAAACTCTTGCCCATTTTTGTTTCATTTATGATATAATTCATCGGTAGAAGTATTAATGAAAAGGAGTCATTTAATGTTACAAGTTACGAATGTAAGTTTACGTTTCGGTGATCGTAAGCTTTTTGAAGATGTAAATATTAAGTTCACACCAGGTAACTGTTACGGACTTATCGGTGCTAATGGAGCTGGGAAATCAACGTTCTTAAAAGTATTATCAGGCGAATTAGATTCTCAATCAGGTCATGTTTCACTTGGTAAAGATGAACGTTTAGCAGTATTAAAACAGGATCACTTTGCGCACGAAGATGAAAAAGTGATTGATGTTGTATTAAAAGGTCATGAAAAATTATGGCAAGTTATGACTGAGAAAAACGAAATTTATATGAAACCAGATTTCTCAGATGAAGATGGTATGCGTGCAGCAGAACTTGAAGGTGAGTTTGCTGAAATGAACGGATGGAATGCAGAAGCGGATGCATCTGTATTACTTTCAGGTTTAGGTATTAAAGACGAATTACATGACAAAATGATGTCTGAATTAGAAAACAACCAAAAAGTAAAAGTACTTCTTGCTCAAAGTTTATTCGGTGAGCCAGATGTTCTATTACTCGATGAGCCTACAAACGGTTTAGATATTAAAGCGATTGCTTGGTTAGAAGATTTCTTAATTAATTTTGAGAATACAGTTATCGTCGTATCACATGATAGACATTTCTTAAACAATGTATGTACACATATAGCTGACTTAGACTACGGCAAAATTAAACTATTTGTCGGAAACTATGACTTCTGGTATCAATCAAGTCAACTTGCTACTCAAATGGCTCAAGACCAAAACAAGAAAAAAGAAGAACGTATTAAAGAATTACAAGACTTTATCGCAAGATTTAGTGCGAACGCTTCTAAATCTAAGCAAGCAACAAGCCGTAAGAAAATGCTTGAAAAAATTGAACTCGATGACATTCAACCATCATCAAGACGTTATCCATTCGTTAATTTCACAATTGAACGAGAAATCGGTAACGACTTATTACAAGTTCAAGGTCTTTCAAAAACAATTGACGGTCAAAAAGTATTAAATAACGTTTCATTTACAATGAATCCAAATGATAAAGCTGTATTAATCGGAGAAAGTGAGATTGCTAAAACTACCCTACTTCGTATTTTAGCTGGTGAAATTGAACCAGATGAAGGAACAGTTAAATGGGGCGTTACAACTACACAATCATATTTACCAAAAGATAACTCAGATTATTTCGAAGGAATAGAAATGAACTTAGTTGACTGGTTAAGACAGTATGCACCACCAGAAGAACAAACAGAAACATTCTTAAGAGGATTCCTTGGACGCATGTTATTTAGTGGTGAAGAAGTTAAGAAAAAAGCAAGTGTCCTTTCAGGTGGAGAAAAAGTAAGATGTATGTTAAGTAAAATGATGTTGTCAAACTCTAACGTATTATTACTCGATGAACCAACAAACCACTTAGACTTAGAAAGTATCACTGCAGTCAATGATGGATTGAAGAACTTCAAAGGATCATTAATCTTTACTTCATATGACTTTGAATTTATCAATACAATCGCTAACCGTGTAATTGAAATCAAAGAAGACGGCGCAATTTCTAAAGAAATCAGTTATGAAGAATACTTGAGAGATCAAGGTGTATATAACTAATTAGCATATATATAACTGAGACATGAGGACATGTCTCAGTTCAGAGTGTCGACAAAGTCTTAGACTTTGCCGGCATTTTTTTATGCGCATGCTTTCCGCGGGCATGTTCTCAGCCTGTAGTCTTCGAATCA
>NZ_JAJNHJ010000030.1:0-33774 GCF_022386965.1 Mammaliicoccus sp. B-M6 | reverse complement strand
GCCACGAAATTAGCATCATGCTAGCAAGTTAAGCGAACACTGACATGATAAATTAGTGGTTAGCTATATTTTTTTACTTTGCAACAGAACCTTTTATACTGTATAAACATTTTTTCTAAACACTTCTTGATATTGAATATACCCTGATAAATAGTGTTCAATATCATCAATTCTTACTCTATAGCCATGATGTTTAATGAAGAAAGAATTCACAATGCGTGCTGGATTTTTAAAGTACATTGCAATTTCAGGATAAAAGTAGCCTGTTCTTTCATAATCAGCTCTTAAATGTATTGTATTAATGAATTTTTCTTCATCTAAATAAGTTTCAACAAGTTCAGCATATCCTGTCTTTTTAGCTTTTTCGACTAAGTGATAAGTCGCCATTAACATTTCTAAAAATGTTGGGAATGTCGTTTCCCTTTGTTGCATATAATCTAAATAACTCGATACGTTCTGAATGCCAAATTTATAATATTTCTCTTGTGGATCAATTTGTACTAATTCATTTGTACAATATCCTAACCAGTGATCATGATATTTCCAATATTTTTTCTCTATAAACATTTCGAATAACATTTTGACAGTATTCAACCATTCTTCATTATGATCAATTTGATAAAGTCTTAATAATGCTAAAGCAGCTTCACCATCATAATATACAATTCTGAATTGTTCTTTAGTCGTTAGATCAGGATAATTTAATACATGAATCGTTTGTTGTTGATCATCAATCATCGTCAATATCCCTTTAGCAACTTTCTGTGCAGCTTCTAAATATTGATTTTTCTCAGGTACGTGCTTTAAATATTCACAAATCGCGAAAATAAATGCAGCATTTTGACCTAATTTTATTTCATTCATACCTTCTGTATCATCAAATATATATCCTGCACCATCAACTTCATATAAATAATGCTTGATTAAATAATCAATCGCCTTTTCTACAATTGTGATATCTTCATTTAAATAACTCAAACCTTCTATTAATGCATATGTTGAAGATGAATGACGTAAATTATTATAAAACCCTATTTCTTTATCGAAATGTGGAAAATAACCATAAATATACTTTCCGTTATCTTGAATTTGATTTTTCAAAAAGTGAGTACTTGTCTCAATTAGTCGATCGATTTCTTCATTAATATTATCAATTTTTCTTAGACCTTTACGATATCCTATTTCTTCTAATTCAATAAGTTGATCTTTTTCAATAAAATAGCTTTTCGTGTAGAACTTATAAACATCTTCATTTTCATAGTTACGATGTGTGAAATATTTTCTTATTCTTTTGTATTTTTTAATATAGTTGTTAATGTTCTTCTCAGACATGAAAAGCTCTTTACTATTAGGTTCTGGTCTTATAAATGCATTGGTATTAATTTCTTCAGGTAAGAATGCTAACTCCCAATTATTATCTAATGAAAAGCCATATTCTACATAATTTCTACGAGTATGAGTTAAATCATGCTTTAATTGTTCATATTTAATTTTTTCAATTGATGTAACGAAATCTATTTTGATCCATTCAGCATTTTTACCAGTATTTTTTCGAAATGATTCGATATATTTTTTAATATTTCGTTCAGCATTATTAGCTTTAAACATTTTTACTATAGCCTTTTGGGAAGGATGACCAACACTAACAAATATTTTTTCTACATCAGAATTACTATTGAATAAATTCTTTAGTTGATTAGATATCTCCATACATTACATACCTTTCTGTATTAACTTTTATAAAAATAAGCCTAAATCTATTTTATTAATGAAAATTATGACACTACCCTAAAAATCATAGAGGCTGGGACAAAAAATTTGCCCCAGCCATAAAATTTCATTTATATAATTCTAGTTATTTTCTTTGTTGTCTTTTTTGCGACGACCAAGTAAGAATAATGATCCAATTCCAGCAAATAATCCGCCGAATAAAGCACCATTATTTATTGGTTGTTCACCAGTGTCTGGTAATTTCTTATCATTATTTGATTTATCATGATCATCTGTAGTTGCAGCTTTTGCAATGCCGTTTCCATCATTGTTGTTTGAATCAGTTGAACCCATTCCCATATCTGAGTCACTGTCTGCGTCTGAATCACTGTCTGCATCTGAGTCAGAATCTGCATCTGAATCAGAATCCGCATCTGAGTCAGAATCTGCATCTGAGTCAGAATCTGCGTCTGAGTCAGAGTCCGCATCTGAATCACTGTCCGCATCTGAGTCAGAGTCTGCATCTGAATCAGAATCTGCATCTGAATCAGAATCTGCATCTGAATCACTGTCCGCATCTGAATCAGAATCTGCGTCTGAATCAGAATCTGCATCTGAGTCACTGTCCGCATCTGAGTCGCTATCTGCGTCTGAGTCACTATCCGCATCTGAATCACTATCTGCGTCTGAGTCAGAGTCCGCATCTGAGTCACTGTCTGCGTCTGAGTCACTGTCTGCGTCTGAATCACTGTCCGCATCTGAGTCAGAATCTGCATCTGAATCGCTGTCTGCGTCTGAATCGCTGTCTGCATCTGAATCGCTATCCGCATCTGAATCGCTATCCGCATCTGAATCTGAGTCTGCATCTGAATCTGAATCGCTATCTGCATCTGAGTCAGAATCTGCATCTGAATCAGAGTCATCTAATTCATAATAACCTTTATCGACACTCATGTTATCTGCGCCATCAATTGTTGCTTTTGTGATTCTTGTATTTGAATCTGTTTCTTCATTTTCACCTTGTTCTGTTGGCGTTTCTTCGAAACCTTCTGGTGTTATAAATTCAACTTCATAGTTCCCATTCTCTAATCCATCAAATTCGTAATAACCTGTTTCATCTGTTTTTGTTCTACCTATTTCTTTACCATTTTCGTCTCGTAAAATTACTTCTACATTTGAAATTGGTTTCTCATTTTCATCTGTTCCTTGTACACCATCTCGGTCAATATCATGCCATACATAATTACCTAATTTATATTTCTGTCTATTATCTCCATCCGCTCCACCATCACCAGTGCGAATTATGTTCTCATTATCCCAATAGTAAGACTTTTTGCTTCCACCATAAATGTCACTATTTGTTTCAGTTACTCTTGTCTTCACGTTTTCTCCGCTATCATCATACTGACCATCTACAGTTATAATGTAAGTTTCATTGATATCACCAAAATTAAATGTGATAGTGTTATCACCATTATCGTAGATATATGGTAAAACATCATTAGTAACATCAATATAATTAGAGCTATTAGGATCAATATAATAACTGTCAGTTACTTTTGCACCATCAGCTAATTTATACACTTTAAATTTAGTAACATCTTTATTTAGAACTGTACTACTTGTATTAGGATCATTATGATAACCCTGCAAAGTCACAGTAGTGTCTCTTAAATTATTATTTTTAGAGTTTACATATATAGTTTGTTTATAAGTTCGTTCTCCTGAAGATTTATCTATTTTTGTAATAAATGACGAAACATTTGCTCCATCTTCACCTGGAAGTCCCATCGACGGATCACCATAATCAATATCTATATTAGAATTAAATTTTTCATTAGCTATATCAAATTGAACATCATAGTTCCCTGAATAAGGAGTAATTTTTCTATCAGTCCATAGTGGTAATTCAAAAAATCCGTTAATATTTTCTTTATCATTTACATAATTAGTAAAAATATATCTACCAGTTTTAGAAAGTACATTATATTCACCTTTTGCAACAATATCTCCATTAGCATTTTTAATATCCACTAATTTCATAGAGTTATCCGTTTTTGAATAATCAATATCTCCGTCAATCGTTAAATTATTTGGAATAACAAATGTGAAATAATCCCCTTCTTTTACAGGACCATCAACACTAAATTTGGCGCTCATATTTGAGTATCCAGAATTATTTGGATATAAAGTTTTATTATCAAAGTTAAACTCACCAACTTTTATTTGATCATTAACATCATTCTCAGAAATAGCTGCGAAAGAATATTCTTCTTTATCTTCATTCTCTTTTAAAGAAGAAACTACACTCTCATTATTTTCACTAGATTCGTTACTATTTGCAGAAGTCTCTGGCTTAACTGTTTCTTCACTTGCTGGTGTTGCTTCTTCTGTTTCTACTTTGTCTGTTTCTTCTGCTGTTGGTGTCTCTTCTGTTTCTACTTTATTTGTTTCTTCTGCTGTTGGTGTCTCTTCTGTTTCTACTTTGTTTGTTTCTTCTGCTGTTGGTGTCTCTTCTGTTTCTACTTTGTTTGTTTCTTCTGCTGTTGGCTCTTCTTCTGTTTCTACTTTGCTTGCTTCTTCAGCTTTTGGCGCTTCTTCTGTTTCTGCTTTGTTTGATTCTTCAGATGTTGCTGCTTCTTCTGTTTCTACTTTGTTTGATTCTTCAGATGTTGCTGCTTCTTCTGTTTGTTCTTCTTTAGCGACCTCTTGTTCATTAGTTGCAATTTCTTCTGTGCTCTCTTGATCTACAATTTGTTTTTCTGTTGATGTTTGTTTTTCTATAGCCTCTTCAGATTGACCATCATCATTTAAATTGTTTGACTGTGATTGTACAGAATTATTTTGTTGTTCATTCGCTTTTGCTTCTTCACCTATCCCGAAAAGTAAAGTAGCTCCGACTAAAATAGAAGCAGTTCCTACCGTAAATTTTCTAATAGAATACTTATTAAGTCTATTAGGGATAAAATCTAATTTCACACCTCTTTTTTTCTTCATAACGCCTTGTCTGTCTCCCTTCAATATTATAAAAATTGATATGACACATATACAGCTAGTCCTATCAACCTCATTTTAATATATGGAAATTTAATTTTCAATAATTAAAAATTTTAAATAATCATAAAAATTATATCATTGTTTTATACAACTAAATATCATACATTTAATTGCATATAAATTTATATAAAATGGTATGTATCACTAGGATTTATTATAATATCTAGCAATGACAATAAAATACTTGTATATTGTAAAATTTTTGTAATTTTTTTTGTGAAATCCATTATTTACTTATAAGTAAAGACAATATGACAAAACCAAAAATCCTAACTTCATTTTCATGAGTAAAAAATAATAATTCTCTCACTATATCTCTTTGTGTAAATAGATTTTCCCTTAAAACAATTACTTGTTATAACCTTTTATTCTTTATATATTTTATAAATAAAATATCAATGATTTCATATTTTGATATTTGCGAAAAAATTTCTATTTAAATTTTGTTTAACTATATATAATCTTTGATTATATGTGTAGACTCCTTTTAATGTATAAACCTTTTATATTTTATTCTCATTTCGAAAGCTATATATCTTAAAATTTTAAGAAAATCACTTTACCTTTAGGATTTTTTACAGATTAAAAACTTATAAATGACATATAACATTTATTCGATATTTGGATGATTAGGGTGACAAGTATTCCATAATCCATCAGTATTCAATGTTTCTGAATAATCAACTTTTACTTTCATAAGGTGTCTTCTTTAATTAAGAGTAGAATAGTACTTAATAAAAATTTCAATACAATTTATCTATTAAGTAGGACTATATGAGCAGCTAGTCTGTTCCTGTCTAAAAATATCATGAAGTACAAAGGAGATGTTTCACAAATTTTACTATTGTGAATAAATTGTTAATGTAGTAATACTATTTTAAAATTTAAATACTGTCTCTGATTCATTTAGTTTTTAATTTTGCATTACTATAGTACTACTTATCTAATTTAAAATTGATTAAATTATAATTTGAAAGATATTGTTTAATGTATAAACAAAGACGAAGTGCTAAGGTGCACTTCGTCAAGAGGATAGTTATTAAAAAGTACCTACTTCTTTATTGAATTTTATTGTGACGTAAAGCTTTTTTATTGTTGTCTTCATGAATATCAATGTACTCAATAATGCTTAGATATAATGCTCAAAACTATTTTTATAGATTCTACTTTCCTAAGTATATGGGAAAATGGTTTCTATTTGAATTTCGTCATACAACGATTAATCTATTTTTTCTTTAGATTACTTCATACAATTTTTGTGTAGTTAAGAATCATTAATCCTGGTCTAACTTAACATTTTTTAAAGTTAATTATATTTATAAATATTGTCAGTGAAAAACTATTTCTTTAAAGCATCTACAGCTTTAAAAAACAATGATACATTATATTCAATATTGTTATGCTTTGTTTTTTTTTTAGGATAGTAGTATTCCTTATAATAATCAATTTTAGCTTCTAGCATATTCTGTTCAATAGACAAAGTCGCGATTGATAATTCTTCTTTCAACGCATTTTCAAATCTTTCAATCTGTTCTTTTACATATCTGTACTTTTTAATGGATTCCTCTATCAGTTTAATTCTTTTTTGATTATCTGATTCTTTTTCGCATTCATCCACAATACGCCTAATAATATATAACCTAACAGTCGGTAATCTTATATCTATAAGTAAAATAATGACATATGATTGAATAAATGCGTTCAATCCTTCTTCAAATTCATGGCCAGTTTTCTTTTGTCCTTTAAATGCCTTCAAATATAATTCTATTAAATAAAATAATTCATTTAAAAAAGCCCATGCATATTCCATTTCTAAAGCAACATAACTAATTAATTGATTAGTAAGATTATAATACTGAATCTCATTATGTAAATATTCCCAATGCTTCTCCATCTTTGTATATGATATTTTTCCTCCTAACCGTACATACTCATTTTCTTTTTTGGATCGATTATAGAGAATATTTGGCTTTGTAACCAATCTTTTTTGCGTCTTGTTTATATCTGCTAATGCTTTTGAGGTAATAGATGGGTCATAACTCAAATGTTCATCTACTTTCTTTATCGCAAGTAGTGATTTTAATTGTTCTTCATTTATAAATGGTTTAAGTTTAAATTCATTGTTTTGACTATTGATATACGTCATAGTATTTAAATTTCTATAAATTTTATTCATACTTCTAAATTCTGAGTCATCTAACAAATAATCAAAATTAGAGTTAAAGTATTTTTGTATAAATGATACTCTATGCATCTTTTGGTGTTCATTTAAATCGCTTAAACTTCTTAATAACAATAAATCTTCATAAACCTCACCTGATATATCCAACTGCAGACAATCTACTAAACTGCCATACTTGTCAATAATCTCTTCTATCGTAGGTATCATATATACCCCCCTCCCTATTTTTTGTTCCGCGTCTAATTAAAATGCTTCATTTATGCTTATTATAGCAATCAACCATTGAGGTGTTAAGCATCTACAGTATTGATTGACTAATAAGACTTATTTGGAGGAACTTATGATGAAAGAAAAAGAATTTTATACACTAAAACGTGCTGTTACAAGCATCGCATTTAATTTACCTGTAGGCACCCTGTTTATGTATCACGATTTGAATGTGAGGGCTAATGTTTTGTGCTCGACTGAAATTCAACAAGATGTTGGTCGTTGGTTTGCACATTTTGTAAAATATACACCTAACCTTCCATTCATTGTAGTTTGAAAAAAAGGTTCATCTTTGCTCTACCTTAAGACTGCACCAAATCCGATGAATCATCAAAATAACTGGAAAGGTGGTAACAACTAATGACTAACATCATCTTTAGTGAATATCCATACTGGCTTACTGAAGATTCATGGTATGAAGTTATACCACCGAAAGGTAAAAATGATCAGCAAAAGTCAATACGCTTATCTAGTCCAATTTTAATTAAAAGCAAGTTTCTTGACCCCAATTCTGGGGTTGAGAAACTTGTTATTTCCAACGGACAAAATATTGAACGTATTGAAACTTCAGATATTTTAACATCGCAAAGGTTACCTTCACTAATCATGTATGGCTTTAGCATCAATGAGAAGTACATTAAATCATTAAGCAATGCACTACAATTAATGCGCCAATCACTGCCTCTGTCATCGTTGTATACGGGTGTCGGTGTGTTAAATACTGATAAAGGTGTCGTCATTTCATTAGATGAACCATATCTTTCAAAAGAAATTACACAGTCGCAGGCGGATGAAATCATTTGTGAAACACAGTACGATCTACAACCTAAAGGCACTTTTGAAGACTGGTGGCAAATGTATCTTGATGAAGTAAAAGGAAACTTGTTACTCGAACTTGCTGTAGTGTTTGGTATTTCTTCATTAGTAACTGCGTTTTTAAAAACAAAACATGAGGTTGAATTCGCAGGTACGATTTTCTCATTTACGGGAAATTCAAGCACGGGTAAATCAACTGCAGCGGCTTTAGGAGTCTCAATAACCGGCAACCCTACTAAAGGTAGTAATACGCTGTTTAGATCATGGAATGGCACTAGAAACGCGCTTGAAGGATATCTAAGTAACAACTATGGTGTACCTATTGTATTGGACGAACTGTCATCTGCAACCTTTAAAGATACAACTGGTTTGCTCTATTCAATTGCCGAAGGTCAAGGAAGACAACGTTCTAATATACACGGAGAAGTCAAGTCACTAAAAAACTGGGGAACCTCAGTAATTAGTACTGCCGAACACAGTATTTTCAATAATAGTGCACGTAATGATGGTTTGAATGTACGTACCATTGAAATATCTGAAGCTTTTACAACTAACGCTGACAACGCAGATACTATTAAAAAAGCAACATCAGCTAATTATGGTCATATCATGCCATTAGTAGCTGAATATCTACTCAATCGTGAACAAGAAGTCATTAAATGGTTCCAAAATGAGCACCTAAGGTTCAAAACTCAACTAGAAAAGGAAACCAGCAATACAGGAATTCGGATGTTCAAACGCTATGCAACCATTACAACATCAGCACGTATATTGGAACGTGTCATTGCCACACCTGTTGATTTGAATGCTGTAAGGGACTATCTTATTAACTATCATTTAGATTCTGTTAGTGAGCGAAGCCTAGCTGATAAAGCAATTGAAGTCATTGTCCAATTTGTAGCACAAAATCGTGGTAAGTTTTCTGACGACACTAGGTTATCAACGCTTATTGAAAATTATGGAATGATTTCACTTGAAGATGATCATATCCAGGTGAAAATGATTGCCTCGGTTTTTAAAAATATGTTAAAAGAACATAATTTCCAAGATACAAATAATGTCATTGATGCACTGAGGGATAAAGATTACATCCAGTCAGACGCCAATCGTAAAACAACAAAACGTAGTGTCAAAGACAAAGAAGGCAAACCAAAAACCATCGTATTTTATCATCTTAAGCTTGATAAATCATACGCTCCTATTTTTGGTCTATCTGAAAAAAGTAAATTCAATATACCCTTATCATTTATCTCTGAACACCAACATCCAATACTACGAGACATGATTTCAAAAGCAAGAGAATGGGATAAAAACGGTGATATTGACTTTTAAAGCTTAAAATATGTTATTAAATAAATTTGCTACAACACCTATTTAAAGGTGTTGTAGCACAAATATTAAATCAATGGAGGAATTGTACTATGAATACAGTAGCACTAGCTCACGAAATTGAAGATGAAAGATTTGAATACTTAGAAAGCACACCCCTAGATACTGTGAAGGAATGCTGTAAACAAGAAGGTCGTCAAATAAGTAACACTTACACTGAGGAGTACAAGTTAATAAATGACATTTTGGAGAAAGTAATCAAACCTACGTCCATTGTTGCATATGGAGAATATGAAGATTACATTCATTTAAAAAAATTTGCTCAAAGAAGAATATCGAATTCGTTACTACTTTTGAGATGCAACTAAAGAATTGTTGTTAATACTATGAATAATGAGGTGATATACATGGACGAATTAATCATACTATTAGCCGATCTGGTTATTGAAGAAATCAATCACGCTGATGACTAATAATACCGCCCAACACCCGACTGGTGTTGGGCTTATCTATAATTTCGTTCATAAATATATATTATCTCTTTGAAAGGAGGAAATACTATGAAACGAGCCATTGGTTATTTGCGCCAAAGTACAACGAAACAACAATCACTCCCAGCTCAAAAGCAAGCAATAGAATTATTAGCTCCAAAGCACAATATTCAAAATATCCAATACATTAGTGATAAGCAATCAGGCAGAACAGATAATCGAACAGGCTATCAACAAGTCACCGAACGCATCCAACAAAGACAATGTGACGTATTATGTTGTTATCGCTTGAATCGACTTCATCGCAACTTGAAAAATGCATTAAAACTCATGAAACTCTGTCAAAAATATCATGTTCATATTCTAAGTGTTCATGATGGCTATTTTGATATGGATAAAGCGTTTGATCGCCTAAAACTCAATATATTCATGAGTCTGGCTGAACTTGAATCCGATAATATTGGAGAACAAGTCAAAAATGGACTTAGAGAAAAGGCAAAACAAGGTAAACTCATAACGACCCATGCGCCTTTCGGTTATCACTATCAAAATGGTACTTTCATCATTAATAATGATGAATCACCTACCGTCAAAGCTGTATTCAATTATTATCTTCAAGGATATGGCTACAAGAAGATTGCACAATATTTAGAAGACGATAATAAACTTATTACCCGCAAGCCTTATCAGGTACGAAATATAATTATGAACCCAAATTATTGTGGTCGTGTCATCAATCAATATGGTCAATATAACAATATGGTACCACCTATTGTTTCGGCAACGAAATATGAACATGCTCAAGCAATCCGTAATAAGAAGCAACTTCACTGTATACCTTCAGAGAATCAGCTGAAACAAAAGATCAAATGTCCTTGTTGTGACTCAACACTGACAAATATGACAATAAGAAAAAAACATACATTGCGATATTATATTTGTCCTAAAAATATGAATGAATCTCGCTTTGTCTGTTCATTCAAAGGAATAAATGCACAAAAATTAGAAGTTCAAGTCTTAGCTACATGTCAGAACTTCTTTCAAAACCAACAGCTCTATTCAAAAATTAATAATGCAATTCATCAACGCCTCAAAAAACAAAGAGTGATAGAAGCTAAAAGTACGCTAACTCAAGAACAACTGATAGATAAACTTGCCAAAGGTATGATTGATGCTGAATCATTCAGAAAACAGACTCATTTGATGAATCAAAAGCACAAAACCATATCCTCCATAAGTGATAATCAGTTACAAACATCACTACAAAAGGTTATACAGAAAAGTTTCACGTTAAACATGCTGCATCCCTATATTGATGAAATTCGCATTACAAAAAATAAAGCCCTTGTTGGGATCTATTTCAAAAATGAACCATTGAACATTGTGAACCAAACCTCGCAATCATCGATTGCTTAATCAGAAAGGATGAAAAAATCATGCAACAACTCAAACAAAAACGTGTCGGTATCTATGTTCGTGTATCAACGGAAATCCAAAGTACTGAAGGCTATAGTATCGATGGACAAATCAATCAAATTCGAGAATATTGTGATTTCAATAACTTTGTTGTTGTAGATGTATACGCGGATAGAGGTATCTCTGGAAAATCTATGAACCGACCAGAACTACAACGTTTGTTAAAAGATGCGAACGAAGGTCAGATTGATTCTGTTATGGTCTACAAAACAAACCGACTAGCACGTAACACTTCTGACTTACTCAAAATTGTTGAAGACCTTCATCGTCAAAATGTCGAATTCTTCAGCTTATCTGAGCGTATGGAAGTCAATACAAGCAGTGGTAAATTGATGCTACAAATTCTAGCGAGTTTTTCAGAATTTGAAAGAAATAATATTGTCGAAAATGTATTCATGGGTCAAACCCGACGCGCTCAAGAAGGCTATTATCAAGGCAATTTGCCGCTGGGCTATGACAAAATACCGGATAGCAAGCATGAACTCATGATAAACCAACATGAAGCGAATATTGTCAAATATATATTTGAGTCATATGCTAAAGGCCACGGATATCGTAAAATTGCGAATGCACTCAATCACAAAGGATACGTGACTAAAAAAGGAAAGCCTTTCAGTATTGGTTCAGTGACCTATATCTTATCTAATCCATTCTATGTTGGTAAAATTCAATTCGCAAAGTACAAAGATTGGAATGAAAAGCGTCGTAAAGGGCTGAATGATAAACCAATAATAGCTGAAGGTAAGCATTCCCCTATTATTATTCAAGACTTATGGGATAAAGTCCAATTACGTAAAAAACAAGTCAGTCAAAAACCTCAAGTCCACGGTAAAGGAACTAATCTATTAACAGGTATCGTTCATTGTCCACAATGTGGTGCACCAATGGCAGCTAGTAACACAACGAACACATTGAAAGATGGTACCAAGAAGCGAATACGTTATTATTCTTGCAGTAACTTCCGAAACAAAGGCTCAAAAGTATGTTCTGCGAATAGCGTTAGAGCTGATGTGATTGAGAAATACGTCATGGATCAAATACTCGAAATTGTCAAAAGTGATAAAGTCATTAACCAAGTCTTAGAACGTGTCAATCAAGAAAATAAAGTCGATATTGGTGCATTGAACCACGATATCGCTTATAAACAACAACAATACGATGAAGTCAGCGGGAAACTCCATAATTTAGTTAAAACCATTGAAGATAATCCGGACCTAACATCTGCATTGAAAGCAACTATTCATCAATATGAAACACAACTCAATGACATTACAAATCAAATGAATCAACTCAAACAGCAACAAAATCAAGAGAAACTATCTTATGATACGAAACAAATCGCTGCCCTATTACAACGAATATTTCAAAATATAGAATCAATGGATAAAGCACAACTCAAAGCATTATATCTTACAGTCATTGACCGTATTGATATTCGTAAAGACGGTAATCATAAAAAACAGTTCTACGTTACACTAAAACTCAATAATGAAATTATTAAACAACTTTTCAATAATACCCCTCTCGACGAAGTGCTCCTCAGCACTTCGTCTTTATTTTTGCCTCAAACGCTCTTTCTTCAAATCTAATATCTATGTACTGTCCTTTCGTCATTCAATAACACCCATCTAACGAATCTTTTCAACATACTAACAAGTCACAACTCAATGTGAAGCTTATATTGTATGACGAAAGAACATCCCAAAATAAAATATGAACGGGATAGCAATGGGATTTGATAAATACATGTAGGATAAGGATTACGCAAGCGTAATCCCGAAATCCCATTATTATTTATAAATAAATAATATAAAAAGAAAAAGTAAGTCGTACTGACACCACCAAATCCAAATGATATATAAATATATCGCTATATTTCCTGAGAAATGAGCGGGATAATGGGATTTCCTTGTCATATCAACAATTGTGATAATTTTCTATTGGGATATTTTCTTAATAACAATGGGATTCACAAACGAAACAAAATTTTTTTGAAGCATATATTATCTATATGGTGTATTACATGTATACATCAAAAACATTATAGGAGGTCATAACCATGACACTAGAAAAACAACTCAAAGAGTATATAACTAACTTATTCAATCTGCCAAAGGACGAAAAATGGGAATGTGAATCTATCGAGGAAGTGGCAGATAATATCCTTCCTGATCAATATATCAGACTTGGTCCGCTTACCAACAAAATCCTTCATACGTATACTTACTACTCTGACACACTTCATGAAAGGCATATATACCCCTTTATCCTCTACTATCAAAAACAACTTATTGCGATTGGTTATATTGATGAAACAAACGATATGGACTTCTTATATCTTCATAACACAGTTATGCCACTACTAGATCAAAGACACTTACTTGAAAAGGAGAATTATAATAATGAATAAATGGATACACATAGCTCAGATAAGCGTCACAGTCATTACAGAAGTTATTACAATAATGAAAGATATAGAAAAGGAGAAATGAGCATGAAACGTTATATTACACGTAGTATTGCCAATTACTTGCCAGCAATGTTGCAGCAACAGTTATGGAAACTTGTAGCGCAACGCGAAAACGAACAATTCAAGGAACTAGAAGAGATTGATTACTTTCATATATTCCAGTTCAATATGCATAATAGTCAATTATATATCAAACATAAGCAAGAACGTCCAGAGTACGTAAAAATTCATAAGGCAAATTATTCAAAAGCTATCAATATTAATAAGGTCTACATTATCCGAGAAGATGATGTAGACCTTTCTTATTACGTCATGTTGTTACCTGAAGAATATTAAATAAAGGAGTTAGATAAAATGAAATCAATCAAAAGTGTATTAGAAACTGAAGCGATATTTAGTCAGGATAAAATGCATCGTTATCTTCTCAAGAAAACTTGGGATATTGATAAAGAAGTACTTACAATTATAACGATGTATCCTCATTATGATGGTGTTATCAACGTTGACCTTACAACACAACTTATTGTCAATAAAGTAGCTGAAAAAGATGAATATGGTGGCGTTAATTTTATAAATCTTTTTTCAAATATTGATACCCCCATTAATTTAAAACATATCGAAAACAGCCATGACAAGCACACGGATATTCACATTATGAAAGCTGTCAAAGAAGCCGATAGTGTTTTATTGGCTTGGGGTTCCTACGGAAAAAAACCTCTTGTGGAAAATCGAGTGAATGAAGTATTAGACATGTTAAAACCTCACAGTAAGAAAATCAGTATATTAACAAATCCTCAAACAAATGAAATCATGCATCCATTAAATCCATACGCTAGAAAGGCATGGACAATTAAACCATTAAAGGAGACTAAATAGAATGAATCAAACATGGAAAGAAGTATACCAATATTTAATGCATCAACCACACATCGATGTTATTAAAGGCATTATCGCCTTTTCATCAAACAAAAAAAATAATTCAGAATTAGATGAGCTATATTCCATTTATATGAATGATGATTCTATCACATCCATTGTTCACCCTGACTTAATAGAAAGTATAGAGCTTATCCATAATGAGTAGAAAAAGAATAGATGTTGTCAAAGTCCAAATGGTTAAAGAAGATACACTTTGGTATTTAAAAAGACGTATTGAAGAACCAAAAGACGCTGCTGATATTATGCGTGACTTCATAGGAAATGCTGACCGAGAACACTTCATTTTAATTTGCTTGAATAGCAAAAATGAACCTACACATATTGAAACCGTCTCTATAGGAACCATTAATTTTGCGGTTATACATCCTCGAGAAATATTTAAAACAGCCATATTAAGTAACGCAACGGGTATGATTATTGGCCATAACCACCCAAGTGGAGACATATTAACCATAGTATAATAAATAATAGTAGTTAAAGTAGTTCAGGAGGAGATGTTAAAGGGAGATTTTACTTTAAATAAAAATTAACAAGGTTTATAATTTGTAGTACTTAAAGTGTTTAAAGAGGGGGGCGCGTGTGAGGGTTCAAAGGATAGAAGTGGAGAATAAGCCGTATCCATTGTATTTATTACTAGATAAAGAATACCAGCTAAATGAATGCTTCTAGTAAAAGGAAAATTATCAGTCAGAGTGAGATCAGCAAAAAAATAGCTGTAATGAATGAAGAAATGCAAGGGTTTTGGGCTAATAATAGTTGGGATATAAGAAAATGTCCACATCCTTCTGCCATAGAATTAAGTAAGAATCCTGCTTTAAGAAATCGTTGGGTTCGTTTTGAACGTGTTAAAAATCTGTGGTTAAGAACAGAATTGAAATATTTTTATTTTTACCATTTAAACAATGGAATATGGAATGCAAAAACTGTCTGGATTAGAAAAGGAACAGTAATTAATAAAATGTTGGATTTTTTAGATTTAAAGTATCCCAGCATTACTTCAATTACTGAAGTTCCTATTGATAAAGCAATGACGGAGTATAGAACATATTTGACAAAACAGGGTGTTAGAATTACCACCACTAATTATAAGATTACTGCTAATCAAGAAAAAACACCTGTAAAAGCTAATTCTTACTATGTTACTAATCTTAAACAATTTATTGAGTTTTATGAGGATTTTTATTTTGATGGAGAGGAGTGGGATAAAGACGTTTGGGATAGACGAAACTTACCTTTGCCAGATGATAAGGTTAACCCAACACAATATGAATATACAATTAACTTTAAAGGGTTTCGGAATACATATTTTAAACAGCTTGTAAAAAGATATTGTAAGTTAAGATTGAACATGGATAGCTTTTCCTATGTAAGTGATATTGCCCAAAAACTTAAAGAGTTCTTTAATTTTCTGGACATAAAGTTTAAACACGTTCAGAGAGTACACCAATTAACGAGAGTGGAAATTGAAGCATATTTAAGTGAACTAAACATGATGGGGATAAAACCTAGTACAATAACTGGGAGGATCTCTATATTGGAAGGACTATTTAGTACCCTTCATAGGCTAGAATGGGATGATGTTCCTTCCAAATTATTAATTTATCCCGAGGACTATCCGAAAATACCAAGAGCAAAACCTCGCTTTATAGACGAATTCGTTCTAGAGCAATTGAACAGTCATCTTGATAAATTACCCGAATATATAGCTACGATGACTATGATTGTTCAAGAATGTGGAATGAGGATAAGTGAATTGTGCACCTTGAAAAAAGGCTGTTTATTAGAGGACAAAGATGGAGATTACTTTTTAAAGTATTATCAATGGAAAATGAAAAAGGAGCATATAGTTCCAATATCTAAAGAGGTAGTTTTACTTATTAAAGTTCGGGAAGATAAAGTTTCAGAGGAATTTCCAGATAGTGAATACCTCTTTCCAAGAAAAGATGGATCGCCATTAAAACAAGAAACATTTAGAGGCGAATTAAATAAATTAGCTTATGAGCAAAATATAGTGGATAAATTAGGCGAGATTTATAGATTCCATGCCCATGCCTTTCGCCATTCAGTAGGAACAAGAATGATTAACAACGGGGTGCCCCAGCATATTGTGCAGAAATTTTTGGGACATGAAAGCCCAGAAATGACAAGCAGATACGCTCATATCTTTGATGAAACTCTAAAAAATGAATTTACTAAATTTCAAGAAAAACTGGTTACCAATAATGGAGATGTGCTCAATCTAGATGATGATAGTGAAGTCGATGATGTAGAGCTTCAATGGTTCAAGAAAAATATAAATGCACAAGTGCTTCCAAATGGTTATTGTAGATTGCCAGTAATAGCAGGTGGTTGTCCACATGCGAATGCATGCTTAGATTGCACTCACTTCTGTACCAGTAAGCAATTCTTACCACAGCACGAAGAACAGTTAGAGCGTACAGAAGAGTTATTAACCATAGCAAAGGATAAACAATGGCAAAGACAAATAGAGACTAATAGCCGTGTTAAAGAGCGTTTAGAACAAATCATTGGAAGTTTAACGGGGTAATTATCAATGAATAAACAAGTTAGAAATACAACAGAAATTGTACGTTTGGCGAAGCAGAAATCACAAAAGACAAGAGAAAAAGTAGACAAAGCGATTTCTAAATTTTCGATTGAAGGTAAAGCTATTAATTTTAATTCAATAGCAAAGGAAGCTAATGTTTCTAAATCATGGCTTTATAAGGAACACGATATTAGGCAAAGAATCGAATCCCTTCGTGAGCGTCAAATAACATCAAATGTAGTCTCAAAACCCAAGAAAAGTTCTCGTTCGGAGGAAATCCTTATAAAAACCTTAAAAAGAAGAGTTATGGAATTAGAAAAAGAAAATAAAAAATTACAGAACCAAATTCAAAAATTATATGGAGATCTGTATAATAAAGAGTAGTTTTTATTATTAATCTGTAGACAGATTGTGAAAGGATGCACTTAAACTAACGGGGCAGTTATGTTTAAGATACTTTAAAATTTGGTTAAAATCTCCGAAAGGATTGGTTTCTAACATTAGAAACCAATCCTTTTTAATATTAATTATATATCATTCAAACAATCATTTGACTATTTGTTTATAGTGGGATATATTATAATCATCAAACAAACAGTCATTTGAATAAGGAGGGTAATTATGACAAAAGATATGTGTGAAGTTACCTATATTCATGAAGATAAGGTAAACAGGGCTAAAAAAGACCTTGCTAAACAGAATCCTATGGATGTAGCGAAAGTTTTTAAGGCTCTATCAGATGATACAAGAGTTAAAATTGCTTATGTTTTGTCTTTAGAGGGAGAGTTATGTGTTTGTGATGTAGCTAATATCATTGAATCTTCAACGGCTACGGCATCCCATCATTTAAGATTATTGAAAAATTTAGGTATAGCAAAATACCGTAAAGAAGGAAAATTAGTCTATTATTCACTAGATGATGAGCATGTTAAACAGCTTGTAGAAAAAGCTTTCTTGCATCAAAGGGAGGTTGCTAGTATTGGATAGTTCAACAAAAACATTAACAGAAGATAAACAGGTTTACCGTGTGGAGGGTTTCTCGTGTGCGAATTGTGCTGGGAAGTTTGAAAAAAATGTAAAAGAACTATCAGGGGTGCATGATGCTAAAGTCAATTTCGGAGCTTCCAAAATTGATGTCTTTGGCAGTGCAACCGTTGAAGATCTGGAAAAGGCTGGTGCTTTCGAGAATCTTAAAGTGGCACCAGAGAAGGCTAGAAGAAGGGTCGAACCAGTGGTAACAGAAGATAAAAATGTTTACCGTGTGGAGGGATTTTCTTGCGCAAACTGTGCTGGGAAGTTTGAAAAAAATGTAAAACAACTAGCTGGAGTTCAGGATGCAAAAGTGAACTTTGGCGCTTCTAAAATTGATGTATATGGAAACGCATCGGTTGAAGAGCTTGAAAAAGCAGGTGCTTTCGAGAATCTTAAGGTAATTCCTGAAAAACTGGCGAATCCATCGATACAAGCGGTCAAAGAAGACACTAAGGCTCCTAAAGAAGAGAAAATACCGTTTTATAAAAAACACAGCACATTGCTGTTTGCCACATTACTGATTGCTTTTGGTTACCTTTCTCACTTTGTAAATGGAGAAGATAACCTTGTAACGTCCATGTTATTTGTAAGTTCGATTGTAATTGGCGGATATTCACTATTTAAAGTTGGTTTTCAAAATTTGATACGCTTTGATTTCGACATGAAAACCCTGATGACCGTTGCAGTTATTGGAGCTGCCATCATTGGTGAATGGGCAGAGGCATCCATTGTTGTCATTCTCTTTGCAATCAGTGAAGCACTTGAACGTTTTTCTATGGATAGAGCAAGACAGTCCATTCGTTCATTGATGGATATTGCCCCAAAAGAAGCACTTGTTAGGCGGAATGGTCAGGAAATAATGATCCATGTGGACGATATTGCCGTGGGTGATATTATGATCGTCAAACCAGGGGAGAAAATTGCCATGGATGGGATCATTATAAATGGTGTGTCGGCTGTCAACCAGGCTGCTATAACAGGAGAATCTGTCCCTGTTGCCAAAACGGTAGATGATGAAGTATTTGCAGGCACGCTTAACGAAGAGGGACTACTTGAAGTAAAAATCACCAAATACGTAGAGGATACAACTATCTCCAAGATTATTCATCTGGTTGAGGAAGCACAAGGGGAGCGCGCTCCAGCGCAAGCATTCGTAGATAAATTTGCGAAATATTATACGCCGATCATTATGGTTATTGCGGCGCTCGTTGCAGTCGTTCCACCTTTATTCTTTGGTGGAAGTTGGGATACTTGGGTTTATCAAGGATTAGCGGTACTTGTAGTTGGATGTCCGTGTGCATTAGTTATTACTACTCCAATCTCGATTGTCTCGGCAATTGGAAATGCAGCTAAAAAAGGTGTGTTGATTAAAGGCGGTGTCTATCTAGAGGAATTAGGAGCCATTAAGGCAATCGCATTTGATAAAACAGGAACACTGACAAAAGGTGTACCAGTGGTAACAGATTTTAAAGTGTTAAATGATCAAGTGGAAGAAAAAGAGCTGTTTTCCATTATTACAGCTTTAGAATATCGATCACAACATCCACTTGCTTCAGCAATAATGAAGAAAGCAGAGCAAGATAATATTACTTATTCCGATGTTAGAGTGAAGGACTTCACTTCTATTACAGGTCGGGGCATTCAAGGGAATATAGATGGAACAACCTATTACATTGGCAGTCCAAGGCTTTTTAAAGAATTAAATGTTTCCGATTTTAGCCTTGAGTTTGAAAATAAAGTGAAAGTTTTACAAAACCAAGGGAAAACGGCCATGATTATTGGAACGGACCAAACAATCCTCGGCGTGATTGCTGTAGCAGATGAGGTCCGCGAAACAAGTAAAAATGTGATTCTAAAACTTCATCAGTTAGGAATCAAGCAAACAATTATGCTGACAGGTGATAATCAAGGTACCGCAGAAGCAATCGGTGCTCATGTAGGCGTTTCTGATATTCAGTCCGAATTGTTGCCACAGGATAAGTTGGACTATATTAAAAAAATGAAAGCCGAGCATGGTAATGTAGCTATGATTGGCGATGGCGTCAATGATGCTCCTGCACTTGCTGCATCCACTGTTGGCATTGCAATGGGCGGTGCTGGAACAGATACTGCCATCGAGACAGCTGATATTGCATTAATGGGAGATGATTTAAGTAAGCTTCCATTTGCAGTAAGACTTAGCAGGAAAACGCTAAATATCATCAAAGCGAACATCACGTTTGCCATCGGAATTAAGATAATTGCCTTACTATTGGTTATTCCAGGCTGGCTAACCCTTTGGATTGCGATTCTTTCCGATATGGGAGCCACTATTTTGGTAGCATTAAATAGTTTGCGACTGATGAGAGTGAAGGATAAATAGGTACTATATGTGTGCAATTTACGGAAGGACTTTTCATTTTGAAGAAAAGTCCTATCCCTAAAATATTTGGAGATGATAAAATGATCGCGACGATACTGACGGCTACTGCGGTATATGTAGCAACAGGAATTGATTATCTCGTCATATTAATTCTTTTGTTTTCGCAAGTAAAAAAAGGTCAGGTAAAACATATTTGGATAGGACAATATATAGGGACTGCAATTGTGATAGGAGCAAGTCTTTTAGTTGCACAGGGGGTTGTAAATTTAATTCCTCAGCAATGGGTTATCGGACTACTTGGACTTTTACCACTTTACCTAGGCGTGAAAATATGGATTAAAGGAGAAGAGGATGAAGATGAAAGTAGCATTTTATCTTTATTCTCCTCTGGAAAATTTAATCAGTTATTTTTGACGATGATTTTCATCGTATTGGCTTCCAGTGCGGATGACTTTTCCATTTATATACCGTACTTCACGACCTTAAGTATGTCTGAAATCTTTATTGTCACTATTGTCTTTCTAATTATGGTTGGAGTTTTGTGCTATGTCAGTTACCGTCTAGCTTCCTTCGATTTTATATCGGAAACAATTGAGAAATATGAACGTTGGATTGTACCAATTGTATTCATTGGGCTAGGTATTTATATATTGTTTGAAAATGGAACATTCAATGCTCTGATTTCATTTCTTCTTTGAAGTGGCGAATCCAAACCATAAAGTAAAGTATAAAGAGGTTATCCTATTGATTGGGATAACCTTTTTATATTTAACTAATTATCATTTACGTTAAACACATGTACTTAAAGTAAGAACATTGATTTAAACCATTTTTTTCATAATTTACTCTTGATAAGATCCGACACCTTCTCCAGGAGATATCAAAATAACTCAGAGAATAAAAGAGATTAGTGAAATGATGGGCATTATATTATATGACCACATAATATTTTCAGAAAATGATCATCATTCAATTATCAAAAAAATTGCACTTTCTACTGGTATATATCCTTGCATTAATTTTATAAAAAATGCCCCTACTGAAGATATAAAAGCAATTGCTATGCTATTGTTCACTACCGTATTCATTGGTAATTTAAATAATGCTAATAATACAGGAATGATGATAAATGCTCCACCTGCACCCACAATTCCCGAAATTACACCAATTCCAAATCCAACTATAATAAATAGCAAAGGTTTAGATTTCGTCTCTTGTGTAGTAGGTTTAACTTTAATAAACATCAATATTAAAGCAAGTATGGCGATTATTACATATACCGTATTTACAAAAGTAGCATTAAACAAACTAGCTAAAATTGCCCCTAACATGCTTCCAATCAACATACCCCTCCCATATATATAACAAGTTTAGGAGAGAAAGCTGGTTGTTTTCTTGCATTTAATGATCCACTAAGTGTACTGAAAAATACTTGACTAGAGGTAAGTCCCGAAGCAATATATGCACTATACGCAGGTATACCTATTAATGGTGGCAATATAAGAATAGCTGGGTAAATAATAATTGCGCCCCCAATACCTATTAATCCAGATATAAATCCACCCAGTACGCCAATTAGCAACATAATAGTCATATTTGCTATATCCATTATTTACTTTTAACTAATAAATTAACTGCTTCATTAATTAATTCTTGAGAACTTTCATTATTTTCTTCTGCTGTTTTAACGCATTCTATTAAATTTTCACTAATTATAATCCCCATTAAACGTTGTATAGAACCTTTAGATGCACTAAGTTGCGTAATTATATCTTTGCAATCTTTTTCTTCTTCCATCATTTTTACGACACCATTTAATTGACCTTGTATTCTATTTATACGATTAATCATTTTTTTATCATAAGTCATATTCATTTCCTCCACATAAATTGATTAAGTTAATAATAATAAATTAAAACAAAATTGTCAAATACCCCTATAGGTATTTGGCAAATGATTCTATCCGTTTTATTATACCCTCATAGGTATTTATAGGAGGTAAGTATGGAACAATACAAAGAAGTACACATTAATTCATTAAACAAAGAAGAATTAGAAAAATTGGCAAAAATGGGTCAATTGATTGATGTTAGAACAAAAGAAGAATATGAATTAGGACACATTAACGGTTCAACTTTACACCCAGTAGAAGAGATTAAATCATTCAATAAGAATAGCAACAAAACGTATTATATACATTGTAAAAGCGGTAACCGAAGCACTAAAGCTTGCGATTATTTAGCCAAACAAGGTTATGATGTCGTGAATTTAAAGGGTGGATATAAAGATTATGAAGCAAAGAACTTCAATAGTGCTCCTTTAATAGAAAAAGATATTGAAATCAAAGAGAATCGTAAACAATTTGATTTTAGAGGTCTTCAGTGCCCTGGACCTATTGTTAATATCAGTAAAGAAATTAACAATATTTCAACGGGTGAGCAAATCGAGGTAACAGTTACAGATCCTGGTTTCAATAGTGATATTAAAAGTTGGGCGAAACAAACAGGGAATACCCTTGTAAATCTTACTGAAGAAGCAAATGTAATTAATGCAATTATTCAAAAAGAAAAGCCAAAAGAATTTGAAATCAATGACACTGCTACAGGTACAACAATTGTTTTATTTAGCGGTGAGTTAGATAAGGCAGTAGCAGCAATGATCATCGCAAATGGCGCTAAAGCAGCAGGTAAAGATGTAACTATTTTCTTTACTTTTTGGGGCCTCAACGCATTAAAAAAAGCGCAATCAACTCGCGTTAAAAAGAAAGGTATTTCCAAAATGTTTGACCTTATGTTACCTAAGGATCCAATACATATGCCATTATCAAAAATGAATATGTTTGGACTAGGTAATATTATGATGCGTTATGTAATGAACAAGAAAAATGTTGATTCTTTATACTCACTTATCGATCAAGCAATCGATCAAGATATAAAGTTAATTGCTTGTACCATGAGTATGGATGTTATGGGAATTTCAAAAGAAGAATTAAGAGATGAAGTCGATTATGGTGGCGTAGGTACTTATATTGGACATACTGAGCAAGCAAATCATAACTTATTTATCTAATCAATAAAATCTATTTTAAAAAGGAGTTTTTTTTGTTTTTCAAACAATTTTATGAAGACAATTTTTCACAAGCATCTTATTTAATTGGATGTCAACGTACAGGAGAAGCAATGATTATTGACCCTATACGAGATTTAACAAAATATTTAAAAGTTGCAGATAAAGAAGGATTCACAATTACTAAAGCTGCAGAAACACATATTCATGCTGATTTTGCTTCAGGTATTAGAGATGTGGCAAATAAATTGAATGCAAGTATATACGTATCTGATGAAGGTAAAGATGAATTTAATTATAAAAATATGCCTAAACAAACACATTTCGTTAAGCATCAAGATATTATCTATTTAGGAAAGATTAAATTAGAAGTCTTACACACTCCAGGCCATCCCCCTGAGAGTATTAGTTTTTTACTTACTGACGAAGGTGGGGGTTCCAGTATACCAATGGGATTATTTAGCGGTGACTTCATCTTTGTTGGTGATGTAGGTAGACCAGATCTATTAGAAAAAGCTGTAAATGTTGAAGGTTCTACAAAAATCGGAGCAAAACAAATGTATCAGTCCATACAATTTGCTGCAACATTACCAGACTATATTCAAATTTGGCCAGGTCATGGTGCAGGGAGTCCTTGTGGTAAAGCGCTAGGTTCATTACCTACAACTACTTTGGGTTATGAGAAAATAAACAACTGGGCTTTTAATGTTAAAGATGAAACTTCATTTATCGAAACTTTAACACTCAATCAGCCAGCTCCACCACACCATTTTTCACAAATGAAAAAAATAAATCAATTTGGTATGCAAATGTACCAACCATATAATGTTTACCCTAGTTCAAGCAATACACAAACTGCTTTTGATCTTCGAAGTAAAGAAGCATTCCATGGTGGTCATATGCATGGAACTATCAATATTCCTTTTAATAAAACTTTTATAAATCAAATTGGTTGGTATTTAGATTATGACTAAGATATTGAATTAATTGGCGATAAATCTACCGTTCAACAAGCTATTCATGCTTTACAATTAATTGGTTTTGAAAATGTAAAAAGTTACCGTTTGCCACAAACAAATATCGTCACATCATCTATTCATAGTTCTGAAATGACTGGTGAAGAACATAATGTATTAGATGTTCGTAATGATGATGAATGGCGTAAAGGTCATTTAAAACAAGCAATTCATATTCCTCACGGTAAACTTTTAAATGAAGATATACCTTTCGATAAAAATGACCTAATTTATGTACATTGTCAATCAGGTGTTAGAAGTTCAATAGCGGTAGGAATATTAGAATATAAAGGATTTACGAATATTGTTAACGTTAGAGGTGGCTATCAACATTTACCAGCATTTTTAAAATAGTTTTCTTCTGCAATAGAACTATAAAAATCCCTCAATCCGAAAATTCAATTCGGATTGAGGGATTTTTTTATAAAGACAATTACGAACTTTGATTATTCATTTGAATTAGTTTTTTATGCTTTTATATCTAAGTAAATATCATTAATCTGTAGTACTTTTTGGATAATTGCTAATGTACCACCTAGCAAAGTTGCAAATTTGACATTAGATGTTAACTTTATTTGAATTTCGTTACGTGAATATTGTTTGAACTGGTTCTTAATTGCTTCTAATATTTCAGGCATTTCATTGAACAATGGACAGTTAATGTAAATTGCATTCGGATTAAACTGGGTGTTTAAATTATGTATTAAAACAGCAATTTTATTTATAAATTGTTCCATTTCTTCAACTACGACTGGATTTTTTTCATTATAAAATTGAATTAATTTGCTAAGCGTCATCTTCTCATTTAGTTGATTACTTAAATTATGCAGTAAAGCTTCTTGTGAAAAAATATCTTCAATCTTATGAAAGATCTCCACATTATCGCTAACTTTTGAGACAAGTGTTTTTCCAATTTCACCCGCTTCCCCATTTGCACCACGATACAATTGATTATTAATAATAAGCCCAGCACCAATACCTTTATGTATACTTAAAGCAATAAGATTATTGTAGGATAAATTATGATTAAAATTACGTTCATATAACGCTGAAAGATTCGCTTCATTTTCAACTACGACTGGAACATTAGTAATTTCTTTTATTTTCTTAGCAATTGAAATTCCTTCAGTTTCATGGAATGGTAAATATGTCACATGCTGCTCATTATCCACAACTCCATGTATAGAAACAGACACACCTAATAGTCCGTTATAAGTATCAAGTTTCTCCTGAATATCAATATGTTTTTTTATTATGCTTAATATACTACTAACCTTTTCATCAGGTAAATCATAAGATTCATGCTTAATGACATTACCATCAAAATAATTGTACATCACTTCAACAGAACTATAAGTTAAATCCAAAGAAATAAAATAACCATAAAGATGATTAACCTTCAGAAGAATAGGTTTTCTACCACCACTCTTCGTGCTATCACCCTCACCAACCTCATTAACAAGAGATTTATACTTTAACTTATTCAAAATACTAGAAATCGTTGCCTTATTAATCTCAAGATTTTTAGATATTTGAGTACGCGAAATATTATGATGGTTATAAATTTCCCTTAGCACTCTTTTTTCATTATCATTTATATTTAAAATATTTTCCATAATTGCCTACCCCATAAGTTATTTTGAATTTAGTTTATAGTTTATCATGTATTTTTATACCAACTATTTTAACATAAATTAAATTAAACCTTAGAACAACTTAAAACCTCACTTAGGTTATCATCTTCGTTCTTTTATTTTTTTTATTATTTCAATAAATTACGTATTTCCAATATGACGATTTTTTATGCAAAGTCGTTGTATGTTTTTCAAATTTTTGACATTTATGCAATCTAAATAGCCAATTAGGGAATTTTTAACATTTTTTATTTGTTTGATATTATACTTAATGTATCTTAAATAGAAAGAGGGTATGCATATGGATTTCACTGGTGTTATTACAAGCATTATTGATTTAATCAAGACTTGCATTCAGGCTTTCGGTTAATTTTTTCAACTAAAAAACAGAGGAAATATTCAACGACTTGATTGTTTCCTCTGTTTTCTATGTATTGTTGTAAACACAACAATTTTATTTTTTATTCAATATATTTCTCAATTCTTCTATTTCATCTTGTGATAGATCTTCTTTTTCTACAAAGTTTAAGACAAGTGAATTGAAACCGCCTTTGTATACTTTATTGATAAAGTTTTTAGATGTTTTATATTTTATATCACTTTCTTCTACAAGAGAGTAATATTGAAAAATTTTATTGTCTTTTTTACGATCTATAAATCCCTTTTTATACAATCTCGTTATAAGTGTACGAATGGTTTTTGGACTCCAGTCCTTTTGCATTTGTATTTCTTCTATTATATTATTCGCACTTGCATATTTTTTCATCCAAATGATATTCATAACTTCCCATTCTGCAGATGATATTTCATACGTTTTATTATCCATTATATTAACTCCATTTCTTTTAAAATACGCTCAGAAATTTGTTGTGCTTTTTCGCCATTCGCATTGTCTTCGCCTTTTAAATGTGTAGCAAAATAATACGTATTATCTTTCGTTTCAACATAACCTACGAACCATCCATTTGCTTCTTTGTGATTCACGATTCCTGTTCCAGTTTTACCTACATATTTATAAGTATCTTTTTGTTTCAAAGTCATACTATTTTCAACTTTTTCAATAGCCTTATTATCAAAATGCATGTTATGTTGTTTCATATTTTTCAACAAATTAACCTGTTCTATTGCAGAAATTTTTAATGAAGATTCATTCCAATAATTTTCATTCCCTGATATTTCTTCATTACCATATTCAATTAGATCTAAATAAGATTTAACCTCATCTTGTCTTAAATGTTTGTTTAAATTTTCGTAATACCAATTTACTGAATATTTCATTGAAGAATTTAAATTTTGATCTTGGTTCCATTCTTTAAATGGATATTGATGTTTATCCCATTGTTGTTCAGTATGATTTAATGAGAGTAAATTTTGGTCGAATGCCATTAACGCTAAATAAATTTTGTAAGTAGAATTAGGTGAATATCGTTGTTTACTTTCTGGTTCATTATAAATAGAATAAGCTTGCTCCCGTTCATTATAAAGCACAAAACTTCCATCAAATCCTTTGAAATACGGAGCTAGTTGATTTAATTTTTTATATGATACATTTGTTTCATATTTGTCTTGTTGAACATGTGCAGATAGTAACGGTGCTTGTATTAAAAGCGATATACTACATACAATATACGCAACAATACGCTTGTTTCGATTAGGTTTAGGCATTGAATCATAAAGTGCAATATACTTAACACGTTCTTTAATATTTGAATTAAAACCTAGTAAATATTGTGCTGCCACATTATTTATGTGCTGAGATTTTAAAATAGAGCATTTTAATATCGATTCACCATAACGTATATGTTCATGGCGATTCAAAATTTTTAAAACGTTTCTATCACATACTTTTTCACAGTCATTGTCCATCATTGTTTTACTTATATATAGTGCAGGATTAAACCAGAATATCATTTTAAAAACAACATAAAGCTGGTTGAATATTAAGTCATGACTTTTCACATGTGATAGTTCATGTAGAATAATATATTCAATTTCTTTGTCATTCATGGTTTCGACTACGACAGTTGGTAGTACAATTTGGGATTTCACTAAACCAAATACCATCGGATTATCAATGTTTGAACTATAACTAATTGTTATATGCTTTTTGTAGAACTGCATCTTACTTTGACATACTTTAAGTCGTTCATTAAGATATGACGATTCCAATGACGAACTTTTAATAACATCAATTTGTCGGAATGCCTTAATCATATAAAATAAGCACAACAAACTACCAAATACCCATATCAAAAGAATCATATACGTTATATTTGAGGTCTCAAACTGATTAACATTAATTGCTAAGTCTTTCGTAACAGATGATTGTTGACCATCTAACATATGACTAACCGAAGAAGTCGTGTCAGATACATTTCGATTCATCATATCTTTTGAAAATGTAAAATTCGATATTTTGTAAAATGGTATTAATGGAATTAACGTGGAGACGAGCACTAATAACCAAATCTTATGTGACATAATATTTTGAGTATATTTTATATAGAGCATTCTCACTAAAAAAATTACACATATCGTGAGCAATGAACTGATTATACTTAACATTAAAAAAGATGATAACACCTTCTACACCTCCATATCACAAAAATTATAACATTATTTTGACATAAATACTACATTTGTAATATACTACAAATGTAGTCTTATATAAGGAGGATATTGATGAAAAAGATAAAAATTGTTCCACTTATTTTAATAGTTGTAGTTGTCGGGTTTGGTATATATTTTTATGCTTCAAAAGATAAAGAAATTAATAATACTATTGATGCAATTGAAGATAAAAATTTCAAACAAGTTTATAAAGATAGCAGTTATATTTCTAAAAGCGATAATGGTGAAGTAGAAATGACTGAACGTCCGATAAAAATATATAATAGTTTAGGCGTTAAAGATATAAACATTCAGGATCGTAAAATAAAAAAAGTATCTAAAAATAAAAAACGAGTAGATGCTCAATATAAAATTAAAACAAACTACGGTAACATTGATCGCAACGTTCAATTTAATTTTGTTAAAGAAGATGGTATGTGGAAGTTAGATTGGGATCATAGCGTCATTATTCCAGGAATGCAGAAAGACCAAAGCATACATATTGAAAATTTAAAATCAGAACGTGGTAAAATTTTAGACCGAAACAATGTGGAATTGGCCAATACAGGAACAGCATATGAGATAGGCATCGTTCCAAAGAATGTATCTAAAAAAGATTATAAAGCAATCGCTAAAGAACTAAGTATTTCTGAAGACTATATCAAACAACAAATGGATCAAAATTGGGTACAAGATGATACCTTCGTTCCACTTAAAACCGTTAAAAAAATGGATGAATATTTAAGTGATTTCGCAAAAAAATTTCATCTTACAACTAATGAAACAGAAAGTCGTAACTATCCTCTAGAAAAAGCGACTTCACATCTATTAGGTTATGTTGGTCCCATTAACTCTGAAGAATTAAAACAAAAAGAATATAAAGGCTATAAAGATGATGCAGTTATTGGTAAAAAGGGACTCGAAAAACTTTACGATAAAAAGCTCCAACATGAAGATGGCTATCGTGTCACAATCGTTGACGATAATAGCAATACAATCGCACATACATTAATAGAGAAAAAGAAAAAAGATGGCAAAGATATTCAACTAACTATTGATGCTAAAGTTCAAAAGAGTATTTATAACAACATGAAAAATGATTATGGCTCAGGTACTGCTATCCACCCTCAAACAGGTGAATTATTAGCACTTGTAAGCACACCTTCATATGACGTCTATCCATTTATGTATGGCATGAGTAACGAAGAATATAATAAATTAACCGAAGATAAAAAAGAACCTCTGCTCAACAAGTTCCAGATTACAACTTCACCAGGTTCAACTCAAAAAATATTAACAGCAATGATTGGGTTAAATAACAAAACATTAGACGATAAAACAAGTTATAAAATCGATGGTAAAGGTTGGCAAAAAGATAAATCTTGGGGTGGTTACAACGTTACAAGATATGAAGTGGTAAATGGTAATATCGACTTAAAACAAGCAATAGAATCATCAGATAACATTTTCTTTGCTAGAGTAGCACTCGAATTAGGCAGTAAGAAATTTGAAAAAGGCATGAAAAAACTAGGTGTTGGTGAAGATATACCAAGTGATTATCCATTTTATAATGCTCAAATTTCAAACAAAAATTTAGATAATGAAATATTATTAGCTGATTCAGGTTACGGACAAGGTGAAATACTGATTAACCCAGTACAGATCCTTTCAATCTATAGCGCATTAGAAAATAATGGCAATATTAACGCACCTCACTTATTAAAAGACACGAAAAACAAAGTTTGGAAGAAAAATATTATTTCCAAAGAAAATATCAATCTATTAACTGATGGTATGCAACAAGTCGTAAATAAAACACATAAAGAAGATATTTATAGATCTTATGCAAACTTAATTGGCAAATCCGGTACTGCAGAACTCAAAATGAAACAAGGAGAAACTGGCAGACAAATTGGGTGGTTTATATCATATGATAAAGATAATCCAAACATGATGATGGCTATTAATGTTAAAGATGTACAAGATAAAGGAATGGCTAGCTACAATGCCAAAATCTCAGGTAAAGTGTATGATGAGCTATATGAGAACGGTAATAAAAAATACGATATAGATGAATAACAAAACAGTGAAGCAATCCGTAACGATGGTTGCTTCACTGTTTTATTATGAATTATTAATAAGTGCTGTTACTTCTCCCTTAAATACAATTTCTTCATTTTCATTGTATGTTGAAAGTGACACTGTAACGAGTCCATTTTCTTTTTTTATGGATTTCTTATTTGTAATTTCAGCGATAACGTACAATGTATTACCTGGGTATACAGGTTTAATAAATTTAACGTTATTCATTTGTGTTCCTGCTACAACTTCTTCTCCGTATTTACCTTCTTCTACCCATAATTTAAATGATATTGAAAGTGTATGCATGCCAGATGCAATGATACCTTTAAATCTACTTTGTTCTGCTTTTTCTTTATCTATATGCATATATTGAGGATCAAAAGTTGTTGCAAATTGGATAATTTCTTCTTCTGTAATATGAAGGCTTTTTGTTTTGAATGTTTCTCCTACTATAAAATCATCGTATTTCATATATGTCTCTCTTTCTTATTCAAATTAATTTTTTAGTATGTAACATGTTAAAGGTAAGTCTACCGTCACTGAAACGTAAGACTCACCTCTAACTTTCTATTGAGACAAATGCACCATTTTATCTGCATTGTCTGTAAAGATACCATCAACTCCCCAATTAGCAAGTTGGTTTGCACGTGCTGGTTTGTTTACAGTCCATACGTTCAATTCATAACCCGCTTCTTTTACCATTTTTACTTTTGCTTTAGTAAGTTTGGCATCTTCAGTGTTTACTATTTTAGCATTACAGTAATCTAAAAGTGTTCTCCAGTCTTCACGAAACGAAGTTGTATGGAATATAACTGCTCTGTTATATTGTGGCATGATTTCTTCTGCAAGTTTAACAAGCACAACATTAAAGCTTGAAATGAGCACTTCTTGATTCTGATTTAAGTTTGTTAATTGTTCTTCCACTTGCTTAACCATACTTTTAGAAAGTGCTAGTCCATTCGGTCCAGTAATACCTTTTAATTCTACATTTAAATTCATATTATATTCATTTGCTATTTTTACTACATCATCGAAAGTTGGCAAATGTTCATCTTTGAATTTTTCACCAAACCAAGATCCTGCAGAAGCATCTTTAATTTCATCATAATTCAATTCAGTTATTTCCCCGGACATATTTGTAGTCCGTTCTAAATAATCATCATGAATGATAATCAGTTGTTCATCTTTTGTAATTGCAACATCTAACTCCAACCAGTTTATACCTTCTACTTCTGAAGCAGCTTTAAATGATGCAATTGTATTTTCCGGAGCTTTACTAGGTAATCCTCTATGTCCATATACAGTTAGCATATTACCTCTCCTTGCATTTTTATTTTTTTAATTAACGTAACTGTATTATCACATTAATCGCACTTTTATTTCCATTAAAAAGAGATGAATATCATAAATAAAGAAGTCGATAGATTCGTATTGATTATGGAGTTAATCTACGTCTCATCTCATTTTTAAAAAATCATTTATGTCCCAAGCTCCATTTTGTAATCAAGTCTAGTTTTTCTGTACCCCTTATCTGCAATTTTACTTAGGATTGCTTTTAACTTACCTCTTATCTGCAATTTTACTTAGGATTGCTTTTAACTTACCCCTTATCAGCAATTTTACTGAGAACTGCTTTTAACGCACCTCTTATCTGCAATTTTGCCTAGAACTGCTTTTAACTTACCTCTTATCTGCAATTTTACTGAGAACTGCTTTTAACTTACCCCTTATCAGCAATTTTGCATGGAATTGCTTTTAACGTACCTCTTATCTGCAATTTTACTTAGAACTGCTTTTAACAAACCTCTTATCTGCAATTTTACTTAGAACTGCTTTTAACGTACCTCTTATCTGTAATTTTACTGAGAACTGCTTTTAACAAACCTCTTATCTGCAATTTTACTTAGAACTGCTTTTAACAAACCTCTTATCTGCAATTTTACTTAGAATTGCTTTTACTATTCCTCTTATTAGTATAATCTCAGTAAGAATGCGTATAAAAATGAAAATTACAACCGATTTTGTAAGTGCTGACGCCTGAGGGAATAGTATGTGCGAGAGACTAATGGCTCGAGCCATACCCCTAGGCAAGCATGCACGTACAAAATCGTAAGATAAAAAAATAAGCATATCACTGTAAACTTTAAAAAATCAGTTTAGTGATATGCTTATTTATTTCGAGTTAGGATTTATGTCCCAAGCTCATCAAGCACAATCGGCCACTAGTTTATTTCTCTATCTTATATGTTCTGATATGGTCTTCTATACTGTATAAGTATACTTTTGAATATGGATCTTGTGTCAATTCACGTTCGAAATCAAATTCTTGATTATCAAATCTGTTAAAGAATGTTTCGTATTCTTCGACTGATAATTGCTCTCTAGATTCTAGCATATTTAAGTGTTTCTCTTTATCTAATGCTTTGTCATATCCTTTAACGATTGAACCACTAAAAATTTCTCCTACTGCTCCTGAACCATAACTAAATAGACATACTTTCTCTTCTGGTTGGAATGTGTGGTTCTGTAATAACGAAATTAAACTTAAGTATAATGATCCTGTATAAATGTTACCAACATCTCTATTCCATAATACGGTTCTGTTGCAAAGTTGAATTTATAGTATAATTTTAACAAAAAGGAGTCTTCTGTATGAACTATTTCAGATATAAACAATTTAACAAGGA
>NZ_JAJNHJ010000029.1:0-34664 GCF_022386965.1 Mammaliicoccus sp. B-M6 | reverse complement strand
TTGGATACTTTTTGGTGTCCTGATTATGTGAATGATGAACAATTTAAAGAAATAGTAGAATTTATTGCTGAAGGTAAAGAATATATTGAAATAGACTGGAAAAATCGAGCATTTGAAATAAAAATTAAATAAGAGAGGAATTTGATTATGAAAGTAGGATTATTACGAGAAAAACATAAAAAGGGCGTGCTTGGTAGAAC
This sequence comes from Mammaliicoccus sp. B-M6, assembly GCF_022386965.1. Lineage (NCBI taxonomy): Bacteria > Bacillati > Bacillota > Bacilli > Caryophanales > Staphylococcaceae > Mammaliicoccus > Mammaliicoccus sp. B-M6. The sequence goes on along the minus strand of NZ_JAJNHJ010000029.1, from coordinate 34,464 downwards.
ACTAACATATATAAGCAATTTTTATAATATAGACTTTTTTGTATTTACTTATGATGATGTTAATCTTGAAAATGAGACAATTGATGGTTTATTTTTTGAAGATGGACAATGGGTAAAAAAGCGTACAGAATTTCCAGATATAGTGGATAATGTACCGATGGATAAACGAAAATATCCTGAAATATTTAAAGCTTTAAGGAAGAAGGCTATATTTACAACACCAGGTTTAGGGTCTAAATCTGTTATTTTTAATAAGATGCAAGAAAGTAAAAGATTTGAAGATTTAATTATTCCAACTGATGAAGTATCTTCTTATGATGATTTACAAAATTATATACAAAAGTATAAAGAAATTGTATTAAAACCGACTCTTGGCAGTAGAGGTAGAAATATATGTTCTTTGAGTCAAAGAGATAAAAAAATTGATGTTTTAACCGATGATAAAAGTTGGACAATTGAAATTGATGAGTTACAGACTTTTTATAATGAGAATATAAGTGAAGAGAAGTATGTTGTTCAACCTTTCATAAAATCACAAACAATTGAAAATAAACCATTTGATATACGTCTTCTTGTCAGAAAAAATCAAAAAGGACATTGGGAGAAAGTTGAGATTTATCCGCGCATAGGTGTAAGTAAAAATATCACGTCACATGTAATTAACGGCGGTAGTGTAGCAATGTTAACACCATTTTTAAAATATAATTTCGAAAAGAATTGGAAAGATATAAGGATTGAACTCAATAATTTATGTAAAACGATTCCGCTCAATTTTGAGAAGCTTTATAACTTTGAAATTGATGCATTAGGTATAGATATTGGTATAGAACCTGACGGTAAAATTTGGATATTTGAGGTCAATACATTTCCAGGACAGCATTTCTTCTATGCTAGAGATTCTGAAGTGAGAGTGGCTTATTATAGATATTTATTAGGTCTAAAAGACAAAAAATCATAAAGATTTCATTCATTTCCTGGACAATATTTTTCCGGGAATTAAAAAATAATGATTTAAAATAAATAATTTAGAAAAATTCATATTTCATCCAAATTACTTTATATGATATAAAAAGTAATTTGGATGATTAAGTATAGTGAATTTGAAGGCAAAACACTTCTGATTATAGGTGTGTTTTCGAGTATTGGTAAGGCTACTGCTTTAAAATTTACTGCAAAATGAAGGAGTTACCCATTTTTATACCAAACACCATTTTGAAATAAGATCTCAGGAGTTTAAAAAAGGTGCTCAAGAATATGAGTATCTTATGGAATGGGTTAGTAATTGAAATTACAAAAGCAACAAATAATAAGCTTTTATGATACTAGTAGTTGATATTAGGCGTAAAGTATTTATAGTAGTAATATATCGTTTTATCTATCTGTATGAAAAACCAATTACAACTGTATCACTATTTTATTAACATTGAGTAATCATAAGTGAGATGTTAAAAAGTAATTAAAAGAAAAACTTACGAGTGATTTGATGTGCTACCCAAAAGTTTGACTTTTGGAACTAAGTAGATTGTAAGGTATGTTTCCTGAATTCTTCAGGAGACATGCTTTTAATTTTAGCTTAATTCTATCTTTATTATAGTATCTAATATATTCATGTACTGCGATTTCTAATGCTTCATATGTCTTGAAGACTTCTCCATAAAACATTTCCTGCTTTAATAAGCCAAAGAAGTTCTCCATCGGTGAATTATCTAAACAGTTCCCTTTACGTGACATGCTCATTGTTGCATCAAATTCTGTTATGATATTTCCCCAACTACTATGCTGATAATGAAATCCTTGATCCGAATGAACGACTAATTGGTTTAAATTGTGATGGTGTTCCTCAAGTGCTTTATTTAAAGGATTTATAGCGATTGCTAGGTTCGGTGAACGGGCAATCACTTCAGAGTTATAACAATCCATAATCGTTGATAGATATAGTTTCTTTCCTTTGATAGGTAACGCAAACTCTGTGATATCTGTGACCCATAGTTGATTGAATGTCTTCGGACTAAATTTACGGTTCACGGTGTTGGGAGCAATTTTCCCAACTGTCCCTTTTTATGAACTGTAACGTGTTCTCGATTTATTTTTGAATTTTTGACACAGTAAATTATAGGTTTTCATAATACGTAACAAGCGCTTATGATTCACCACAATTTGTTCTCTGTTTTCGAGTATCGCTTTGATTCTTCTGTAACCATATCTACCTTTATGTTTTGAGACTATCTCTCTAATTTTATCTACTAGCCATTGATCTTTCTGTTTCTGATCATCCATATGTTTTATCCAGTAGTAATATACAGACTTTGGTAGCTTCAACACTGTTAAAATCTCTTTTAGTGTATAAGTCGTTGCTTGCCTTACCTCAAGCGCTACTTTCGTTTTTTGTCTGTTGGATCTGTCGGTAAGGCGTTTAACTTTTTTAGAATGATATTTTCCAGTTCTTTCATTCTTAGTTCTTCTCTTAGACGTTCTAACTCTTCGCGTTCTGTTTCATTCAGAGGCTCGCTCTTTGATACTTGTTTTTGGTTATTTTCTTTCTTAGACATATGTTTTATTGGTCTCCCTTGTTTGCCCTCTAGAGCAGCTGGGCCACCTTCTTGAATCTTGCGATTCCAGTTAGCGATTGTTGAAAAAATGCTTGATACCAAAATGTTCCGCTGTTTCTCTATAAGACAATTGATTTTCTTCTCTATATTTTAAAACAGCTCGCTTAAATTCACTAGTATATTGAGTATTACTTAGAGATTTAGTGAGTCCCTGATAGCCATGTGTGTTATATTGTCTTACCCATAATCGAATCAATGACGGATCTACATTATGCTTTTTGCCTAAAAATTTGTATCCTCCTGCTTCGTTTAAATATTCATTAACTACTTTTATCTTAAATTCAAAGCTATGTTTTTTATTAACTGTCCATTATTCGGGTTATAGTTCACTCAGATTGCAATCCTGCTTTTCTAACGTTGGGATTTCCTACGCAACCAATAATTAAGAATTTTCAAGGATATTTGGGTCCCGAATTAAAGTTCAATTACATTAAACCTGATGAAGTTTTAAAGGTAAAACTACCTTAGTTCATTTTGAGAGAATTTATACATGCTTCATATAGAATGAAAAATGGAGAGCCATTTTCTTACAGTAATTATTTAACAATTAAAGTGAAATACTTTGACAAAGAAAAATCTAAATTTCAATATCTCTCTACTAAAATACCATGCGAAATTGAATATAAAGGGGGCAGGGCTATGCTGCATTTCAATATTGAACCGGCCGTCATAAGATTAGACTAGTATTAAAAAAGTACCGTAAAAAAAGCATCGTAAAACGATACGCTGAAGCATATCATAAATGATGCGGTTTTTTCAGCCGCTTCATAAAGGGATTTTGAACGTATCAGAACATATGAGGTTTATGAGAATTGCTATTATGTTTTTGTGAAAGTTATCACAAATAATGAGGTTATTTTCTATAATATTCTCATAGAAAATGTCGAATTAAGTGTAGGCGATTCATACTTTATTTTTTGAGTTTTTTCGTCTTATTTTTAAGTTTAAATTACCTATGATTGCTGCTGAGGTGATAACTAATAATATACCTATAATTTGCCATATATTTAATACATCACCTAAGAAAATTACGCCAGATAGTATCGCTATAATTGGTTCCATCGTTGATAAAATGGAGGCTGTGCTTGCTTCTAGGTTTTTTAGACCAGATGTATATAATAGGTATGCTAGAACAGTAGCGATTAGTGACAATGCTATTGACGGAGTTAGTACTTCTATTTTAGTAAATTGATTGGCTTTTGTTGTGATATCACTAAAGATAAGCATGAAAATAGCAGTATATAAGAAATTATAAGTTGTGATTGTTAATGCTGAATATTTACGTGTGATAGGTTTGCTGAAAATAGTGTACAGTGCGAAACAAAACCCTGATAACAATCCAAGTATGAGTACACTTATAGAAACTTCTATATCACCACTTGGTAAAAATCCAACAACGAAGCTACAACCAAAGACAGCTATGATTAATGCTAATATCTTTTTAATAGTAAATGCTTCTTTGAAAAATATTCTACTTAAAATCGTGACAAAAATTGGCCCTGTATATAAAAGTGTGACCGCTAAAGAAAGTGTTGATTGAGAAAAAACTTCAAAGTAAAAATAATTAAACAACGCTGTACTTAAAATACCTGCACATGCAAAGTTAATATGATCTTTTAAATTTGTTTTTAAGAGATGAGGATATCGTATCAACATAAAAATAAACAAAAACACAAATGTGAATACACCTCGAATAGCCACGACTTCCCATGCAGTAAACCCTTCTTTGTATAAAGGATTAACAAATAATCCAATAGTTCCCCATAAACCCGCACCACACATTGTCATGATATATGTTTGTAAATTCGTGCGCTTCACAACATAACCCCCAATCAAAGATATTAAATACAGTATAAAGGTTTCAGTGTAAAAAAACTTCTTTATATTTAAGTTCTTTAAAAAATTAAATAATCATTCATGTTAAATAACTGAAAATTATATAATTCACAATATTGTAACTATTCACATTTCGTTTAATTTGTTATATCATTTAAATTGTATTGGAAATTAAATTTTAAAGGAGTGAGCACATGAATAAGTTTTCGAAATATGTTGTAACGGCTTTATTAACGGGAGCTTTCACAGTTTCAGCACCACTCTCTACATACTCACCTGTAGCGAATGCAAGCGGATCAGGTGCACCAACGATGAAACAGGAGAAACAGCAGCAACAAACCGATCTTGGTTCTGAGAATATCATGGCTGTTTCATGGTATCAAAATTCAGTAGAAGCTAAAGCTCTATATTTACAGGGGTACAATAGTGCTAAAGTGCAACTGGATAAAGAAATTAAGAAGAATGATGGGAAAGAAAAACTTGCTATCGCACTTGATTTAGATGAAACAGTTTTAGATAATTCGCCTTATCAAGGATATGCGACATTAAACAACAAAGAGCATCCAGAAGGTTGGCATGAATGGATAGAAGCAGCAAAAGCAAAACCAGTATACGGTGCTAAATCTTTCTTAGAATATGCAGATAAAAAAGGTGTATACATTTACTACATAACTGACAGAGATGAAGATAAAGACTTCGAAGCAACTAAAAGAAACTTAAAAGAACAAGGTATTCCACAAGCAACTGATGACCATATCATGTTGAAAGGTAAAGACGATAAGAGTAAAGAACCACGTAGAAAACAAGTGGAAAAAGATCATAAGCTTGTAATGTTATTTGGGGATAACATTTTAGACTTCGGTGACCCTGAAAAATCAACCGCTGAAGAACGTGAAAAATTCATTCAAGAACATAAAGATGATTTCGGTAAGAAATATATCATATTCCCAAATCCTATGTACGGAAGCTTTGAAGGAACGTTGTATAACAACAACTATGATATTAGTGATAAAGAAAAAGATCAGCTAAGAAAACAATCAATTAAACAATTTAACCCATCAACAGGTGAAGTTGAATAAAATTTAAGGAAAGTAAATGGATTATATACAGTTGAACAAGCTAAAAATTATTAAATTTTTATTGTTTATTTCTATATAAAAATAAACAATAAAAGATGGGAGAATCATTTATAAAAAGAGATAGTATAAATAAGGAGGGGTAAAATGAATGGTGATTTATGGTTGATATTAATCACAATACTAGGTATAGGATTATTACTATATTTAGTAATGGTCTCAAAAATGCAGGCGTTTGTTGCTCTTTTAATTTCTAGCATTCTTATTGGACTAGCTTCAGGTATGAACTTGAACAAAATTGTAGAAACTGTTGAAGAAGGAATGGGAGGAACATTAGGCTTTATAGCTGTAGTAGTTGGACTCGGCGCTATGTTCGGAGAAGTATTAAAAGTCTCTGGTGGTGCAGAAAGGTTAGCTTTAACGATGGTTAATAAATTTGGAGAAAATAAAGCACAATGGGCACTAGGTATAACAGGTTTCATTGTTTCCATTCCGGTATTTTTAGATGTGGCATTAGTGATATTAATTCCTATCGTTTATAGTTTAGCCCAGAAAGCTAAAAAGCCAATTTTATTCTATGGTATCCCTTTATTAGCTGGGTTGGCAGTTACACATGCATTCGTACCTCCAACGCCTGGTCCTATAACGGTAGCAAAAATGCTAGGAGTAGATTTGGGGTGGGTTATTCTATTTGGTATTATAGCCGGTATTCCTGCTATGATTTTAGCGGGGCCTATTTTTGGAACATTTATAAGTAAAAAAGTACACTTAGATATGCCGGATATCGCTAAATTACATGGAGAAGTAAAAGATATAAAATCAGAAAAAGACTTACCTAGCTTTGCTTTAGTAGTAAGTCTAATCTTAATTCCGCTAATACTAATACTCATTAACACTGTGTCGGGGGTAGTCTTACCGGATGGTCTTGCTAAGGATATTCTAACGTTTATTGGACATCCATTTATCGCTTTAATTATTACAGTACTTTTAACATTTTGGTTATTAGGAACTAGAAGAGGTTACACTAAAAGCGATATTCAGGAGATTGCAACTAAAGCTTTAGAACCAGCCGGTATTATCATTTTAATTACTGGTGCAGGTGGAGTGTTCAAACAAACGTTAATAGACAGTGGCGTAGGTAAGGTGATGGGTGAGTTTATGGCACAATCTAACTTACCAATCGTAATGGTCGCATTTCTAATAGCGTTATTTGTTCGTGTAGCACAAGGTTCAGCAACAGTCGCAATGGTTACAGGAGCAGGATTAGTATCACCTATCATAGCCGATATGTCAGTGTCACAACCAGTATTAGGGTTAATTACAATTTCTATCGCAGCAGGATCTACAGCCGTTTCGCACGTGAACGACTCAGGGTTCTGGTTAGTAAATAGATTCTTTGGAATGACAGAAAAACAAACCCTTAAAACATGGACAGTTATGGAAACAATTGTAGGTTTCGTAGGATTTGCTGTTGTGATGATTTTAAGTTTGTTTATTAAATAATTAAGTTGTTAATTAAAGCTACTAGTTTATTTGAGACTAGTAGTTTTTTGTGATTTGGATAGTAAATTTCTTAACCAAACCATTAGTATTTGTAACAAGTCAAACGACTATACTAACCATGAGCAATCTCCTATTTATGAGAGATGTAAGTATTGGAGGTATACTGTTACTACTTAATACAAACACGTATGTTGGACTTATTAAGATTACCAAAAGTATAATATGTTGACAAACTTGTAAAAAGTGATAATGTACTATGAAAGCGATTACGAAGGAGGAATGGATTTGATAAAAGGCCTTATTTTTGATTTTGATGGGCTTATCCTAGATACAGAAACAGCTTGGTATGAATCTTATTTTGATGTTTTAAAATCAAAATATAATTATGAATTGGATCTTAAAGACTTTGTTAAATGTGTCGGAGCAAATAATGAAATACTTTTTAAAATTTTAAAAGAAGACTTAGGTAATAAGTTAGATGAAGACCAAGTATTTAAAGAAGTTCAGGAAAGACATCAAAATATAGTTTCAGAGAAACCTCTTAGAGAGGGTGTTCTAGATTATCTTAAGGAAGCTAAAAATTTAGAATTAAAACTTGCAATTTGTACAAGTTCAAAAGAAGAATGGATAAATAAACATTTGACTAATAAGGGAATTATTGAGTATTTTGATTGTTTTGTGACTGCAGATGATGTAGAGAGAATAAAACCGCATCCAGACTTATTCAACCAAACAATAAAAAGTCTAAACATTGATAAAGAAGAATTGTTAGTATTTGAAGACTCTTTAAACGGACTTTTATCCTCAGAAAAGGCGGGAATAAAAACAGTAATTTTCCCTAATCCAGTAACTGAACATTTAGATTTCACAGGTGCAAATAAAATTTATAAGAATATGTCAGAAATTGCTTTGGAAGATTTATTGAAGCAATTTTAAAAAGGACTAAAATGGAGCAAAAATCCTCATTTTTATAAAAAGGGGATATTTAATCTATAAGGAGCAAATTTATGGATAGTTATAAATTAAAGTTTCAAAAACATCTACATGAATTAACAAAGAGTGAACAAAAAGTAGGGAATTATGTACTAGATAATATGGAAAGTGTCGTCCATAAAACAGTCAAAACTCTTTCTCATGAAGTTAATGTAGGAGAAACAACAGTATTAAGATTTTGCAAAAAACTCGATTATAAAAGTTTTAGTGATTTTAAACTGGGGTTATCTAAAGATTTATTCAATTTAGAAGGTATAAAGAATACAAATGAAATGGGGCAACTAGAGAGTTATATTTACCAATCTATGTTTAATATTCAAAATGCAATTGAACAAACATATAAACAATTGGATTTTAATACAATCCAAAAAGTTGCTGAATTATTAAAAAGTGCAAAAAGAATTTTATTTGTTGGATCATCTGCTTCAGGTATTACTTCAGAATATGCTCAAAATAAATTTATTAAAATCGGCAAAAATATTGAATATTATTCTGATAATCATATGGAGTTAATGAATTGTTCAACTGTTACATCTGAAGATGTTGTTGTTGCAATTTCTTCAAGTGGATTAACGAAAGATACTGTTAACGCTACATCTTTAGCTAAATCTGCCAACGCAAAAATAATTACTATTACTAACTCTGAAAACAATCCTTTAACTAAGTATGCGGATTATTGCATATTCACTATAGGTAAAGAAATTTTGCTTCAAGGTGGCTCAATAGAAAGTAAAGTTTCTCAAGATTTTATTATAGATACAATTTATCAAGCTATGCTCTTTGTTGATGAGGGAGAGTATAAGCAAGCAATAGAAAAATCATCAACATCTATCGTAGATAAAATATATTAGGAGGCTCAATTATGAATAAACTTAAAGTTGGTGTCATTGGTTTAGGTTTTATGGGAGAGCAACATGCAAAAATTTTGTCTGAATTACCTCAAGTTGAATTATTAGGTGTATGTGATTTAGATAAAAATTTAGCAACATCAATTGGAGAAAATTTAGATACAAAAGCGTATTTCGATACAGATGAATTATTAAATTTACCTGATTTAAACGCAGTTTTAATTTGTACTTCTGACCATTTACACAAAGATATAGCTCTTAAAGCTATAGAAAAAGGTGTGAATATCTTTATTGAAAAACCGCTTGCTGATACAAATGAAGATGCCGAAGAAATTATTAAAGCGTATGAGAAATCGAACGTTCGATTAATGGTAGGTCATACTTTACATTGGGATCCTCGTTATTTTGAAGCTTACAAACAATTTGAATCTGGTGTTATCGGGGAGCCGATTCATTTATTTGCCCGTAGAAATAACTCAATAGAAAATGGCGAACGATTAAAAGGAAGAACTTCCGTTATTAAGTTCTTAGGTGTACATGACTTAGAAGCTATCGAATGGATTACACAAGATAAAATTATTGAAGTCTATGCTACAGCTGTTTATAAAAGACTTAAAAAATATAATACACCAGATACGATTATTACTAATTTCAAACTATCTTCTGGTGCTATTGGAAGCTACGAAACAACATGGGCTTTACCTGAAAATCACGTTAATTTAGATGCTAAATTGGACATCGTAGGCACATCGGGGGTGCTAAACATTAATATTGTTAATCAAAATATTAATGTGTACACAAATGAAAGTATAAAATATCCAGATCCAATCACTAATATTGACTTATATGGCAAACAAGCAGGAATTCTAAAAGAAGAGCTTTCTACTTTTGTTAATAATATAATCGAGGATAAAGAATTTCCAATCAGTGTTAACCAAGCACATAGAGCCATTAAGATTGTTGAAGCTGTCGAAGAATCCATTGAATTAGGACAACCAGTTAGAATAGAACCGTAAATATAGAGGGGATGGTTTTATGGCAAATAATACAAATTTGCGTGTTAAAGTTCAAAGAGTCGGTAGTTCGCTAAGTAATATGGTTTTGCCTAACTTAGGTGCTTTTATTGCTTGGGGGTTATTAACTGCAATTGCTGTACCTACAGGTATAAAATTATTTAGTGACTTTGTAGATCCAATGCTTCATTATTTACTTCCTCTACTTATTGCTTTTACTGGCGGGAAAATGGTTTACGAGTTTAGAGGAGGAGTTGTAGGTGCTGTTGCAACAATGGGTGTCATTGTTGCAGCCGATATTCCAATGTTTATTGGAGCAATGGTGATGGGGCCTTTAGGTGGTTTAGCAATTAAAAAGGTAGACCAATTATTGCAAAAGAAAACACCTACAGGATTTGAGTTGTTAATAAATAACTTCTCAGCAGGAATCACTGGTGCGCTTCTAGCGTTAATTGGTTCATTACTTGTAGGGCCAGTTGTTGTACTTTTAACATCATTTTTAGAGGCTGGCGTTGACTTAATGATTAAAATTCATGCGCTTCCTTTAGTAAGTATATTTATTGAACCAGCAAAAATATTATTTTTAAATAACGCTATTAGCCAAGGTATTTTAGCACCTATTGCTACAGGACAGGTAGCTGAACAAGGAAAATCTATGTTGTTTTTACTTGAAGCAAACCCAGGGCCAGGTTTAGGTGTACTACTTGCATATATGTTCTTTGGTAAAGGTTCATCTAAAACTTCTGCGTACGGCGCAAGTATTATTCACTTCTTTGGAGGTATTCATGAAATATACTTCCCGTATATCCTAATGAAACCTAAATTACTGATTGCAACTATATTAGGTGGTATGTCTGGAATTACGATACTAATGCTGTTTGATGCAGGTTTAGTTAGTATTGCTTCACCAGGTAGTATTATACCTATAATGTTGTTAACAGCTTCGGATAGTTATCTTGGCGTTATATTAAGTGTACTTGTTGCTACTATTGTTTCCTTTGTTATAGCTGGATTACTTCTGAAATTTGATAAATCTAATACTAATGATTTATCTGAGGCGACGAAAGAAATGGAACAAATGAAAGGGAAGAAAAGTCGTGCAACTCAATTTTTAACTAGTGACGAATCAGAAGAAGAACCTTCTTTAAATAATGTAAATCATATATTATTTGCATGCGATGCAGGAATGGGTTCAAGCGCTATGGGTGCTTCAATTGTAAGGAAAAAATTGAAAAAATCTAATTTAGAAAATATTGACGTTAGTAATGTAGCAATTAGTAATTTGCCTCAAGAAGGAGAAATTATTATTACACATAAAGATTTAACAGAACGAGCTCGAGAAAAACAGCCAGAAGCTTATCATATTTCTATCGAGAATTATATGAATACTCCTGAATATGATAATTTAATTGAAAAGCTTAGTGAACAAGAAAAAAGTAATAATGAAGATGAATAAAATGTAATTAAGTATATTAACAAAAACATAAAAAAAGCGCGTTTTCTCTGATGTAGAAAACGCACTTTTTTATTTCCCAGGACATACCTTTCATAACATGCGGAAATTTTAAATTAAGATTTTTTCCATATAGATATACGGTTTTCACCTGGTTTTAAATTTTGGATTGGACCTAACACGGCAAATTCGTTTCTAGTATCATTGATTAAATCTGAATCAATAACAACTTCGTTTCCATCTGGTCTTTCAAAGTCTGCGTCGACTAATCTTACTTTAGGTAGTGAAGTGGTAGAGTGTACATCTCCTTTGAATTCTAATAATGAATCTGGCAATGTTACATTTAAGTAAACTTCATTTTCATCTTCTGTTATTGAAATTTTCGGATCGAATGAATTATCTTCAATGAAGCTTTCTTCTCTATTGAAGTGTTCGGCATTGTTTAAATATGCGTTATGGTTGATGAACACTGGTTGTTTTATTTTATGGAAGGCTTCGTGATCTCCTTCTTCTTTGGATACTAAGTCTTTATATTCTTCTAATGAAGTTGTGTATTCATTAAATATATGCGTGCCAATGTTTGATACACCTGGTTTACCAACAAATATATTATTATAAAATCGGTCATCTCCACCATAAACAGGTGCAAATCCAGCTACTAAAGTACTATGTGGTACATGGTAAGGTGTTGATCTATCTAACATTAATCGATGTACGATTTCACCGTTAATAATATTGTTAATATATGCGCCACCTTGTGCATGGTTATCTAGTGCATAGTCTGCTGTCAAAATATTATTATCTACAATATAAGGTCCACTAGTTACTTCAACAAATAGGTCTCTTGTATTATTTGCGAAAATATTTTTACTGATTCTTGTGCCTTGAGTTTGCCAATCAAACCACATACCTAAAGAGCAATTATGAACGTAGTTATCATAAACTTGTGTATCTAATGCTGCATGTAATTTTATGCCTGCAATTTCATGACCGAAGAACTCTCTTCTATTTCCAATATTATAAATGTGGTTACTATATACATGACTAAAAGCACATCCTAAATGTCCGACAACTGCGTTTTGTCCACAATCATGAATAGTATTATTTCTAATGATGTGAGAACCAATCGTTTCTTTATTCCAGTCACTATTAACTGCTTTAAAAACAGTTTCAATTTGGTATTGGTATCCTGGTTTATCTTTTCTATAAGTAGTAAAGTTATCACCAGTTGATATTTCTTTACCAATTGCTACTGCACTACACATAGAATCATGAATAAGATTGTTTTCTATAATCCAATTTTTGCTCCAATTTGTATCAATTATTCCAGTTTGTTTAGCTGTAGGAGGTGACCATTGTGTTGCACCATGTGCAATTTCGAAATTTTGAATAGTTATATAATTTGTATGTGTTTTAACGGGAGCAAAAACATTTTCTCTCACATTAATTTCGATTGTTTCATTATTTGGATCATAATCTTGGAAATTAGCATAAATAGTAGTATGGTCTTCTTGAACATCTGCATGCCATACATATACTGATTCATCTGTATAATCAAAAGAGACTTGTTTATTAGTCCAATGGTCTAATGTTTCATGTATAGGCTGTGGATTTTTCAGAGAATCAAAATCATTCACTTCAAATAATGCTTGCCCGTTTATATAAACTTGTCCTAATGTTTTATTATTATCAACAACTAACCAATCACCAAATAGTTTGGTATCGAATGGATTGAAATGATTGAAAAATTGATTATCAATATCCACTTTCCATATATTTTGTTCTACATGTTCCCAGTTTTTTATTTCTTCAGAACCTTTAATTACTACTTTCTCATTATCTGCAGCTTTAAAAGTAATTCTTCTAGCTTCGCTTAAGCCACTATTAATATGAGTGATTTGTTCTCTATAGATGCCTTCATGTACGATTACTGAATCTCCTGGTAACGCTACTGAAGCGGCTTTATCAATAGTTAAGAAGGGTGATGTTTCAGTTCCTAACCCATAATCTGAACCGTTTTTAGCTACATGTATTAAATTAGTCATTTGAAATACTCCTTTTATTTATATATTTGTTTTGATCTCATTTCGCCAACATTATTTGAACGAATTTGTTGTTTAATTTGTGTAATAAACTTTTCATAATTTAAGAAGAAAGTAATGACACAAATGAGTACTACTGTTAATAATGGAAAGTATATTTGCATAGATTTAATTGCAAATATAGTACTTTCTGATTGTACAGATGCTCCTGCGACATAGCCTCCAATAGATAGTGACCAGCCCACGATAGCGGATTGTAATCCAGAACCGATTTTCATGCCTGCGCTAGCCAAACTAAAAATGGAACCTTGTACGGGTACGCCAGTCTTCCAATAAATAATATCACCAACATCTGCAACGATTCCACTTAATGCTGCAGTAAATGGTACAAGACCTATACCATTTATAACTAAACCTACAATGAGGAATGGTAAGTTTTCTGAGAATAATGCCATAACAATGTACGAAATTATAGAAATAACTAACCCAATTATAATACTATTTTTAATACCAACTATTTCTGCAAATTTAGGTGCGATTAACAGCCCTAAAATTGTAGGTAGCAATGTCGCTACGCTAAGAATTGCCATGACATTGGCATTATCAAAAATGTAGGTAGCATAGTAAACTCTCATACCATTATCAGTTTGACGTAAATACCATAATAGATAAAGAATAATTGTTATAATAAAATATTTTTCAGTTATTAATGATTTAAGTATTAAGGTAAATGGAATACGTTTTGCCTTACCGTTGCTTGTATACTGTTTTTTAGCTACGTTTCTTTCTTTAACAAAATACCCTGTAATCATTAAAGGTACTGCACATAAAAATCCATAAATTAATGCTGTATAAGTCCAACCTTGCTGATTTTCACCAAAGCTTGTTACTAAAAATGTAGTGAAAGTTGTAATACAAAGTACACTAATATTTGAAAAAATAAAACGAATACTGCCTAATGAAACTCTGTCTTTTTCGTCTTTAGACATAAATGAGATAAGAGATGAGTATGCAACATTGTTAGCAGTGTAAAAAATAACTGATATTAAGAAATAAACAATGAAAATATATGCGATTTTACCTGTATTACCAAAGAAATCTGGAACGTTGAACAACATAAAAGTTAATACCCCTAGAATTGGTGCTGTCCAAAAGACCCAAGGTTTCGCTTTACCCATCTTAGTATTCGTATTATCGATAATGCTTCCCATAAATAAATCAGAAAACCCATCTGCAAAACGACAAAAAAGTATAATCGTTCCAATAACTGAGCCTGCAATGCCAACTACATCTGTCATGTATATAGTGATAAATGATGCGATGAAGGTCCAACTATAGTTAGCGCCAAAGTCACCAATACCGAAAACGATTTTTTCAGGCATATGCAATTTCTCATTATTATTAGATTGTAAAATCTGTTCACTAGATTGAGCTTCTACAGTTTCATTCATAAATAATATCCCCCCTGTTTAAAAACCAAATAAGTTGGTTAGTTTTTAAAACAAACTAACTTAAGTGAAATATTACCACTGAACATATTCTTTGTAAACGCTTTCTTATGTATTATTTATTATTATAATATTTCAATCTTTAACAAGTGTGTTTAAATCAAGGGTTAGAAGGTTATTAAAATATTACTATTTATTTCTCTTTTAAAAGTTTCTATAAATAATCTATACATAGACGTATGATGTTTGCAGATATATTTTATGCTATAGTTAAACCAAATCTGTGCAATTAAATAGTGAACGTTTTAATTAGTTTAAATTGTTTTTATTGAGGTGGTGTTAGTTTGGAGAAATTAGATGTAACAAATTTAGATTCAAATCAAAAGTTAGTTTTACAACAAATATTTAATAATGAACTAATCTCAAGAATACAAATATCTAAAAATCTTGGGATTAATAAAGCCACCATTTCAAGTATTCTAAATAAATTAAAAGAGAAAAAGCTTGTTAATGAAGTAGGGCAAGGTAAGAGTACTAAAAGCGGTGGGCGTAAACCAATAATATTAGAGATCAATAAAAATTTTGGTTATGTCATTTCTTTGGATATTGCATACCATTCTATTGAAATAATCTATAGCTACTTCAATGGAGAATTATTAAAGTATGAATCTATACCATTGACTAATCAAAAAATAACGCATGTGTTGGAATTGTTAAAATATCATATTAATGCTGATGAAAACTTTGGAACACATTTTGGTTTACTAGGTATCGCCATTTCTATCCATGGAATAGTTAATAATGAACAAGAAATTATACATCTACCGTTTCACGAATTAGAAAAAGTTTCTATGATTGAGAGTATTAAGGAAATCGCAGACGTGCCTGTTATCGTAGAAAATGAAGCCAATTTCTCTGCTATTTATGAATGTAATGTTAATAATAGTTTAGAAATCAATAATTTAATTACACTTAGCATACATAAAGGTATCGGTGCAGGTTTAATTATCGACCAGAAATTATATAGAGGTGCAAATGGTGAAGCGGGAGAAATAGGAAAGACACTCGTATCATCTATTGAAGATAACGAGAGAACATATCACAAAATTGAAGATTTATGTTCTCAAGATGCACTAGTTAATAAGATTAATAAAAGGTTAAATACACAAAATACATTATCAGAGCTTAAGAAGATGTATTATGAACGAAATGAAATTGTACTGGAAGAGATACAACAATTTTCAATAAGGATTGCAATTTTGATGTACAACTTAAATATGCAGCTTAATCCAAAAGTGATTTATATTAATTGTCCATTAATAAACGAAATACCCGATCTCTTAGATAATATTAAAACGACTTTTAACCAACATACACAAAAAGAAATAGAAATTAGTTTAACTTCAAATGTTAAATTCGCAACTTTATTTGGAGCTACACTCGCTATTACCCAGAAAATATTAGATATAGAAAACATTAAACTTAACTTTTAATTTAGAGAAGGCTGAGACATTCATTTATGTCACAGCCTGTTTTTATTTTACTTAAAGAAACCGTTTACAAAAATTAATTAAGGTGTTATATTTAACTCAATGTTAGTTAGTTTAATAAACAAACTAACTAAACCACAATTCAAGGAGGAGTTAAGAATGTCTTACTTTAATGTTGAAAAAGTGAAATATGAAGGTCCTAAATCAAAAAATCCATTTAGTTTTAAATATTATAATGCTGATGAAAAAATTAATGGTAAAACAATGGCTGAACATTTACGATTTAGTGTAGCTTATTGGCATACATTCACTGAAGATCTATCTGATCCTTTTGGTGTAGGTACTGCATTACGTGATTGGGATTCATTAGATGAAATGGAAAAAGCTAAAGCACGAGTTGATGCTATTTTTGAATTTATGGATAAAACAGGAATTGAATATTTTTGTTTCCATGACGTTGATATTGCTCCTGAAGGAAATACATTAGAAGAATCTAATAAAAATTTAGATGAAATTGTAGAATTAATTAAAAAGAAAATGAATGAAACAGGTAAGAAACTACTTTGGAATACTACAAATAACTTCACTCATGAACGTTTTGTGCACGGAGCTGCAACATCTTCTAACGCAGATGTATTTGCTTATACAGCTGCAAAAGTGAAAAAATCTTTAGAAATTGCTAAAACATTAGGTTCAGAAAACTTTGTCTTCTGGGGTGGAAGAGAAGGGTATGAAAGCCTGTTAAACACAGATATGAAGTTAGAGTTAGATAATTTAGCTAAATTCTTTAAAATGGCTATCGCTTACGCAGAAGAAATTGGTTATAAAGGTCAATTTTTAATTGAACCAAAGCCTAAAGAACCAACTACACATCAATACGATACAGATGTAGCAACTTCTCATGCGTTTCTACAAAAATATGATTTAGATAAGCATTTCAAATTTAATATTGAGGCAAACCACGCAACATTAGCTGGTCACTCATTCCAACACGAATTACGTTACGCTAGAGATAATCAAATGTTAGGATCAGTGGATGCAAACCAAGGTCATCCTCAACTAGGATGGGATACTGATGAGTTTCCAACAGATTTTTATGATACAACTTTAGCAATGTATGAAATTTTAAAAAATGGTGGACTAGCTCCAGGTGGGTTAAACTTCGATGCTAAACCAAGAAGAACTTCATTCAAACAAGAAGACTTAGTACTTACTCATATTGCGGGTATGGATGCTTTTGCATTGGGTCTAAGAGTTGCATCTAAAATGATTGAAGATGAATTCTTTGAAAAAATTGTAGAGAAGAAATATTCATCATTTGCAAGTGGTATCGGTAAGCAAATTGTCGAAGGCGAAGTATCATTTAAAGAATTAGAAAATCATGCTTTAAATTTAACAACAATAGACAATGAGTCTGATCATTTAGAAGTGATTAAATCAGAAATTAACCAATATATTTTAAACATTAATAATCAATAATTATTGAGCTGCATTCCTTCATTTTTCTAATAAATTTAGAAGAATTGATGGATAGCAGCTTTTTTATTTTGGCAGTATATTAAAAAATATTTCCATGGAAATGTATAATGAGGGGTAAAGTAATATAAGTTGATTAAAGGGGATGAGTTTGCTCTTGCTACTGACAGTTTCACGATAGATGAAATTGTAGACAGAATTAGTGACTTGATAGAAGAATCTGATGAAGTTTAAATACAACTAGAAATGAATATTTGTTTTTTAGTATTATTCATGTAATAGGAAGGAGTTTGGGTTAAATAATATAATGATAATAAACAAGATACTTGTAAAGCGATTTAATTCTTGTACTTTATCACTAAGATTTAAATAGATAATGATAGGCTTTTTGTTTTTTTTGATACAATGTCACAAAGGTCTTTTGAATAATCGAATTCTTTATTATTGATTTTATGTTTCTCTTTTCTAATCCCTTTACGATATCCATAGTTATTGAATGCTATTTTGTGATACTAATACCTAATTTTTGGTGTGTATAATTATAAATATCAGGAGTTGCCTGACAAATTTCATTGATTAAAAGATAAGTTGAATAATTGCACCAATGATTAAAATACTGATGATCCACTTTTGTACAAAACTAGGGACCTTTTTACCTAATTTTAAACCTAACGGAGCGAAAATAATACTCCCTATTATTAAAAATAACGCATCTTCTAAAGGAATATAACCTTGTATAAGTTTAATGATAAAGGCGCCAATTGAAGATATAAAAGCAATTACTATACTATTAGCAACTACCATATTCATTGGTAATTTGAATAAAACTAGCAATATAGGAATAATAATAAAAGCGCCGCCTGCTCCAACTATACCCGAAATGATACCAACGAAAAGACCAACAATAACTAATAATGGTTTGTTAAAGGAAGATTGATTTAAATTTGGTTTTACGTTAATAAACATTAAAATTAATGCGATTAAAGCAATGATAATATATATCGCATTTACAAATGTAGCATTAAATAAATTTGCTATGAGTGCGCCTAACATGCTCCCTGTAATCATACCTCCACTCATATAAATAACTAATGGCGGGGAGAATTCTGTTTTTTTTCGCGCTTTTAATGACCCACTTAAAGTACTGAAAAAGACTTGACTGGAAGTAAGTCCTGAAGCGATGTATGCACTGTATGCAGGAACACCAAATAGTGGCGGTAATAATAAAATAGCTGGATAAATAATGATAGCACCACCGATACCTACTAGTCCCGAAATAAAGCCCCCGAATACCCCTATAAGTAACATCATAATAACAGTTGAAATATCCATTATTTACTTTTTACCAATAAGTTAACGGCTTCATTAATCAATTCTTCAGAATTTTCACCATTATCCTCTGCTGCCTTTACACATTCTATTAAATTTTCACTAATGATAATCCCCATCAAACGTTGGATTGAACTTTTTGATGCACTGATTTGAGTAATGACATCTTTACAATCTTTTTCTTCTTCCATCATTTTAATAACTCCATTGAGTTGACCTTGTATTCTATTAATACGATTAATCATTTTTTTATCATAATGCATAGTTATTCCCTCCACTTTTAATTGAATAAAGTCATAATAATAGATAGAAGCAAAAATGTCAAATACCCAATGGGGTATTTGACATGTTGTAAACAATCAGTTAATATACCCCTATAGGTATTTATTAGGAGGATATTATGAAACAATATAACGAAAAGCATATCAACAAATTCAGTAAACAAGAATTAGAAAAATTAGGTACACAAGGTCAACTGATTGACGTAAGAACAGAAGAAGAATATGAGCTAGCACACATAAATGGTGCGACATTACATCCTGTAGATAAGATTGAATCGTTCAATAAAGATAAAAACAAAACCTATTATATTCACTGTAAAAGTGGTAATAGAAGCACCAAAGCAAGTGAATATTTAGCTAAACAAGGCTATGATGTTGTAAATTTAGACGGTGGCTATAATGCTTATGAAGAACAAAATAATAATCACGATGCACAAGAAGAAAATACAAATGTAGAAATTAAAGCAGAGCGTAAACAATTTAACTATAGTGGTCTTCAATGTCCAGGTCCAATTGTAAATATCAGTAAAGAAATGGAAAATATTGAAGTAGGCGAACAAATAGAAGTTACAGTAACAGATACTGGATTCCTTAGTGATATTAAAAGCTGGGTAAAACAAACAGAACATACGTTAGTTAAACTTGATGAAAGTAATAATGGAATTAATGCTATCATTCAAAAAGAAAAACCAAAAGACTTACAAGTGAATCATACTTCTAAAGGTACGACAATTGTACTATTTAGTGGAGAGTTAGACAAAGCAGTGGCAGCAATGATTATTGCAAATGGAGCTAGAGCTGCAGGAAGAGATGTAACTATCTTCTTTACTTTTTGGGGACTTAACGCGTTGAAAAAAGAGCAAACAGTTAACGTTAAAAAGAAAGGCATTGCAAAAATGTTTGATTGGATGTTGCCGAAAACACCTTTACGCATGCCGCTTTCTAAAATGAATATGTTTGGTTTAGGTAATATCATGATGCGCTATGTAATGAAGAAGAAAAATGTTGATTCATTACCATCGCTTATCAATCAAGCTATCGAACAAGATATCAAATTAATCGCTTGCACGATGAGCATGGATGTTATGGGAATTCAGAAAGAAGAGCTCAGAGACGAAGTTGAGTACGGTGGAGTAGGTACTTATATTGGTGATACAGAAAATGCGAATCATAATTTATTCATCTAATTAAATCTATTAAAAAAGGAGTTTTATCATGTTTTTTAAACAATTTTACGATAATCATTTATCTCAAGCATCTTATTTAGTTGGCTGTCAACGTACAGGAGAGGCAATAGTAATTGATCCTGTTCGTGATTTAACAAAATATATGGAAGTTGCAGATAGCGAAGGTTTTAAAATTACACAAGCTGCAGAAACACATATTCACGCTGATTTTGCTTCTGGAATTCGGGACGTGGCAGAACGTTTAAACGCCAATATATATGTATCTGGCGAAGGTGATGAACAGTTAAGTTATAAAAATATGCCGGAACATACAAATTTTGTTAAAAATCAAGATATTATTCAAGTAGGTAATATTAAATTAGAAGTCTTGCATACACCTGGTCATACCCCAGAGAGTATTAGTTTCTTACTCACAGATGAAGGTGGCGGCTCAAGTGTTCCAATGGGTTTATTTAGTGGTGACTTTATTTTTGTTGGTGATATCGGTAGACCTGATTTGCTAGAAAAATCAGTACAAATGGAAGGTACTACAGAGATTGGTGCAAAACAGATGTATCATTCTATAGAAGGTGTTAAAGATTTACCAGATTATATTCAAATATGGCCTGGACACGGTGCTGGCAGCCCATGTGGTAAAGCATTAGGTGCTATACCAATGTCTACGCTAGGTTACGAAAAAATAAATAACTGGGCATTTAATGTGATAGATGAATCTAAATTTGTTGAAACGTTAACATCAAATCAACCAGCGCCACCCCATCACTTTGCACAGATGAAAAAAATTAATCAGTTTGGTATGAACATGTATCAACCATACAATGTTTTTCCTAGTTTAGATAATGTAAGAATAGCCTTTGATCTTCGTAGTAAAGAAGACTTTCATGGCGGTCATACTGAAGGTACAATCAATATTCCTTACAACAAAAACTTCATTAACCAAATCGGTTGGTATTTAGACTATGAAAACAGTATAGATTTAATTGGTGATAAATCTACCGTTGAGCAAGCAACACATACTTTACAATTAATTGGTTTTGATAATGTAGCAGGTTATCGTTTACCAAAATCAGAAATTTTAACCCAATCCATCCATAGCGTTGATATGACTGGTAAAGAAGAATATATACTTGACGTACGTAATTATGAAGAGTGGAATAATGGGCACTTAGATCAAGCAGTCAATATTCCGCATGGTAAATTATTAAATGAAAATATTCCATTTAATAAAGAAGATAAAATATATGTACATTGTCAGTCAGGTGTTAGAAGTTCAATAGCAGTGGGTATATTAGAAAACAAAGGCTATGAAAATGTCGTGAATATTAGAGAAGGCTATCAAGATTTCCCAGAATCATTAAAATAATTTAAAGATGTGGAAAAGTGAGTAATCCTATCAAATTGTTATTGTAAGACAATCAGATATTATAATACCACCAAGATTATTTAGAATAAATAGAAGTTTAAAAGAAATATAGATATGATTCCTAATTAGTCATAATAGCAATAGATTTATAAAATTAATATAACCCCCTTTCTAGTGGAAATGTAGTGAGCCCAATAAGTTTTACTTTTTGGGCTCACTACATAATTAATGGTTTTTACTATCTTTTACATTGAGATAAGATACTATAATTACACGAAATCAATTATTTTAATTTATAATGGTTACTTTAATAACTATACTTATAAAATTTATTCTTTGATTATGAACGAGAAAGATTAGTAAAACATTATACCTATTATAATGCCTATTAGCACAATAGACCAGGAAGGTAATTTATAATAAACCAGGAATACGAATAATGAGCTAGCTAGAACAAAATCTAATTCTGATTTAATAGTTGAAGCCCAAATCGGATTATAAAATGCAGCGATAAGAATACCTACTACACCCGCGCTTATACCTTTTAAAAAACCTTCAGCATAAGTGTTAGATTTAATATTATCCCAAAATGGTAACACTCCAAATAATAATAGAAATGCTGGTAGGAATATAGCGACAGTAGCCAAAATTCCTCCTCCAATACCTTCTATAGACATGCCAATATATGAAGCGAACGTAAATAATGGTCCAGGTACAGCTTGAGCAGCAGCATAACCCGTTATGAAGCTATCAGGTGATATTAAACCTTGTGGTACAAACTCATTTTCTAATAAAGGTAATACGACATGACCACCTCCAAACACTAAAGAACCAGATCTATAAAAACTATCGAACATTCTAAGCCATAAATTATTCGTCATAGAACTAACTATAGGCAATACAGTTAATAGTAAAAAAAATAATGAAATTGAAATAAAACCTAACATTTTAGGTAATTTAAATGTCTTCACTCTTAAATAATTTTTATCTGTAGAGGTTTCTTTTAAAAAGATAAGACCATATATACCAGTGATAGATAATGCGATTACTTGAATATAAAGATTATCGATTGTTAGAGAAAATATAAGAACAAATAATGCCAATGTAATGGTACTTTTAGTATTAGTTAATTTTTTACCCATACCTATTACGGCTTGGGCAACAATGGCAACAGCTACTAGTTTTAATCCTTGCATCCAAGTTAAACTTGAATCATTGTTAATAATTAATGCTGAAAAAACCATAAGTATAATCACAGAAGGAAGTGTAAAACCAATAAAAGAAATAATTCCTCCCAGAATTCCTCCTCTAATAGTTCCTATACCAATACCAACTTGGCTGCTTGCAGGTCCAGGTAAAAACTGGCATAGCGCTACTAAATCTGAGTATTCTTTTTCATCAAGCCATTTTCTTTTCTTAACATACTCATCATAAAAATAACCTAAGTGGGCAGTTGGTCCTCCAAATGATAGTAATCCAAGTTTTAATGCAACAAAAAATATATTTATATATTTATACATAAAAACTCCTTGTATTTAGTTGATTAATTTTTTACTTAGCTATTAAATTCTTTAATTTTTTTGCCAATTTCATCTCTAACACGTTGGAATTCTGACCATTCTTTACCTGCTGGATCCTCAAAGCCCCAATGCTCTTTTTTAACGTTTGGTGGTAAAATAGGGCAATTATCGTCTGCATCACTACATAACGTTACGACCAAATCTGATTGTTTTAAAATATCATTATCAATCAAGTCTGACGTATGGTTTGATATATCAATATCTACTTCTTTCATAGCTTCTATTGCTTTAGGATTCACACCATGTGTTTCAATACCAGCAGAATAGACATTCCAATCTTCACCCAATATTTCCTTTCCCCAACCTTCAGCCATTTGGCTACGACAAGAGTTTCCTGTACATATAAAATAAATTGTTTTCTTATCCATAATTAAAGCCTCTTTTCTTAAAATATGATTAGTGTAAGGTATAAACCTAAGAGTGTTACAAATAGGACTGGAATAGTAATGATAATTCCAGTTTTAAAGTATGTTCCCCAAGAAATTTTTACTCTTTTTTGTGTTAAAACATGAAGCCACAATAATGTAGCTAACGAACCAATTGGCGTAATTTTAGGGCCTAAATCAGAACCTATAACATTCGCATAAATCATACCTTCTTTTAATATACCTGTAGCACTAGATTGGCCAATTGCGATTGCATCTATTAATACAGTAGGCATATTATTCATAATGGAAGATAAAAATGCTGATATAAAGCCCATGCCCATAACACTACTGAATAATCCAAGACTTGAAATATTGGATAATACATCAGCTAAAATAGTTGTGATTCCTACATTTTTCAATCCAAATACAACTAAGTACATACCAATGGAGAACAAAACGATATTCCACGGCGCGCCTTTAATGACTTGTTTTGTATGAACTGCTTTAGATTTATGAGCTAACAGAACAAAGATAAAAGCGATAATACCAGCAATAATTGATACAGGAATTTGGATAAACTCACTAACAAGATATCCAACGAGTAGTACGGCTAATACTACCCAAGAAATCTTAAATAATTTAGGATCTTTAATTGCACTTTTAGGATCTGATAGGTTTTCTGTATCGAACGTTTTAGGTATGGATGTTCTGAAATATACCCATAAGACGAGAATACTGGCAATTAGAGAGAATATATTAGGTATAATCATTCGACTAAAATATTCAATAAATCCAATATTAAAGTAATCTGCAGAAACAATATTCACTAAGTTACTTACAATTAAAGGTAGTGATGTCGTATCAGCGATGAAACCACTGGCAATTATAAAAGGAAAAATCACTTTTTTATTAAATCCTAGATTCCTTACCATCGCTAATACAATAGGCGTTAAGATTAAAGCAGCCCCATCATTTGCAAAAAATGCTGCTACAACTGACCCTAATAACATAATAAAAACAAACATTTTTAAGCCGTTACCGTTTGACGCTTTGACCATATGTATCGCGGACCATTCAAAAAATCCAATTTCATCTAATATTAATGAAATAAGAATAACAGCTACAAAGGTTAAAGTAGCATTCCAAACAATCCCTGTTACTTCTATTACATCTGAAAAACTTACGACCCCTGTAATAATCGCAACGACAGCTCCAATTAAAGCTGTAATACCAATATCTAAACCTTTCGGTTGCCATATCACAAAGAGTAAAGTTAAAAGAAAAATCACAATTGCTAATATTGTCATCAACACTCACCTTGTTTCATACTTTTACATACACATCGTTCATTAGATGTATTAATAAGATTTAAATTGTGATTAACATCATCTAAAATTTCATGATTAAGTCGATACATATGTTTATTACCTTCTTTTCGTGAAAGAACTAATTGCTTATCGACTAATGACTTCATATGATGACTTAGGGTAGGTTGTGAAAATTGAAAATGTTCAAGTAAGTCACAAGCACATAGTTCACCACATGAAAGTAAATCTATTATTTCTAACCTGCTTGGATCAGATAAAACTTTTAATATAGTAGATAGTTCTTGATAAGACATAACCATACCTCCCTTTCGCTATATAGATTAACATCTATATAGATGATTGTCTATATTATTTATTCCGTGGATCTATAGTATTGGAGAATGAGAAAAATGCAGTCTGACTATCTGTTAAGTGGAGTGGCATCATTCGCTCTACAACCAACCAAAAAACCGGCCGATCCTGTAGCTCACTGCTACGAATCGACCGGTTATTTTTTATATGATTTGATTATTCCATTAAGTAACTGTCTTCGGCGCGTTTGATTGTTTTCTTTTTCCATGGGTCGAGGATTGGTTTAACGATAAATCCTATTGTGAATATGACAACGCCGAATAATACAAGACAAATGAGATTGTATATGAGTATTTCTGGTACGACGCCTCCAACCGCTTCTCTTAAAGCATCTACGGCATAAGTAAACGGCAAATATGGATGTATGGCTTGGAAGAATTTTGGTGTGACTTGTATTGGGAATGTTCCGCCTCCGCCTGCTATTTGTAGTACCATAATGACAATTGCTAATGCTTTACCTACGTTGCCGAATAGGGACACTAATGTATAGACAATGCTTATAAATACGATTGAAACGAGTACGGATAATAGTATAAATAATAATCTATTATCAATAGCTGCGCCTAAAATAAACATATCTCCTAGTGACACGATAATCGACTGTATGACACCTATTATGATGAATATAAAGCTCTTTCCAACGAATGTTTCTCGCAATGAATATTTCTGTTTAATTTCTTGATTTTTAATATCTGTTGTTAATAAGTTAGATAATAGTAAAGCGCCTACCCAAATGGCTAAAGATGTATAGAATGGTGTACTTGCTGTTCCATAGTTTGGCACACTAAATAACGATTCTTCTTTTAATTCTATTGGGTGTGCGATAATATCAGCTTGTTTCTTTAAATCATTTTTCAATAATTTAATCAGCTCGTGAACTGTATCATCTTTATCTATTTCTCTAACTTTCTTCGCTGCTTTCTTAATATCTTCTTCAATACTTGGTAAATCATTTCGCGCAAATTCTGCTAAGTCATGAATTTCTTTTTGAGCTTCTGGTAAGTTATCGTCTATTAATTGAACAGCGCGATCGTATTTATCAATCATTGTTGGTAAATCATTATTTGAGAACTGTGCGAGCTTTTTAACTTCTGATTGAACATTTGGTAGTTCATTTTCAACGTAATAAGCACCTTTACCAACTTGCTCTTTAAATTTAGGGAAGTTTGTTTGAGCTACTTCATTAATGTTATTAAACTTTCTTTCAAGTTCTGGTAATTCATTGTTAATGCTGACTAATAAATCATGACCATTTTGTAAGGAACTTTTCCCAGTTTGAATTACATTATCTATCATGTTCATAGAACTTCTAATCTTCGAGATATCATCGATACCTTTAGTTAACGCTTGATCGATTTGATTAACGCCTTCCATTAAAGTCGTCTTAAAATCACTGCTCGTATATTTTAATAAATTGTCTAAAGATACGAGATTAGAATCTATTAATTTATCTAATGCTAAGACTTCTTCTTTACCAGATTTACCGTTATTTAAAGCATTAATCAGATTGCTTTGACCATTTATAACACTTTGCAAATCTTTGTTAGCTGATTCAAATTGTGAAATGGCTGATGAAGTATCAATACCTTCAGATTTCTGAAGTTCCTTTAAAATATCAATCATAGAATCATTAAAAGCGACACCTTGTTGTAAGCGTGATTGATTGTTTTTCACAGTGTCTGTAAGTTGTTTACTGTCTTGACTCATTAAGATACTTTGATTAATGGCTTGCATGCTTTCTAAATCTTTTTTGTTCATAGTTGCTTGTTCGTTACTATAGTCTGCGAGTGCTGTTAAAGATTCGCTCAGTGCAGATTTCATTTCATTTAATTCTTGATCAGTTAATACGTTTTTAGAAGCTTGGTCATTATTTTCGTTATTATCATTTTCTTCTTCATAAGCTTGTTGCGTTGTTACGATATTATTATCTTTCTCTTGTTCTTCAGTTGATGGTTTTTCTTCAGTTTCTTCTTTAGAAGTGTCGTCTGATTGTTCTTTATCACTTTCTTGTTCTTCAGCATTTTGGTCAGTATTATTGTCTTCATTGTTTTCTTCTGACGACTGTTGAGGTTCTTCCGTACTTTGTTCAGGTTTTGCTTTGTTATCCTTAGTATCTTTCTTGTCTTTCTCAGCTTCTGATTTCAATTTTTCGTTCGCTTTTTCAGTTTTTTCCTGAGCTTTTTTAGCATCTGCTTCATACCGATCTAATTTACGATTTAATTCAGGTAAATATTGTTCTGCTTTATTGATAGCTGCTAATGCTTTTTCAGTTGCTTCAATACCTTGAGGCACGCCTTTATTGATTTTAGGAAATTGTTGTTGTATTTTATTCGCTTTTGCTAACGCACTTTCGATTTCAGGCATTTTGGCATTAAGCTTCGTAATTAATTGAGCAGCTTGATTAATGTCACCCATTTTACTGTTTACTTCATTAATTTTTGTAACGCCTTCATTAATGTCGCCTTTGTAATTTCCTAGCGCTTCGAATTCATCTTTATACTTCGTAATGTCATCTTGATGTTCATCAATTTCAATGACTTTTTCTTTGAATTCTTCTATTTTAGGAAGATTATCTTCAGCAGTATATACAGCATTTTTAATTTTGCTTAAAGTAGGTAATTCATTTTCAAGATCTAAACCAACTTGATTCGCTTCTTTTAATAATGCTTGCGTTGCATTCTCGCCAAACTCTTTATTTAAAGAATCTACAATGGATGATGCACCAGCGTTTGTCATTTTAGGTGCAATCGCATTTAATTTCTCGTTTACTTTGTAATCAATGACGGCTTTCTTTGGTTTCTTATGATAGATACTCGTGACTTCATCAGAAAAAGTCTTATGTAAATATATAGAGGCATAATAATCACCTTTTTCAACACCATCGTCAGCCTTCTTACGATTTACAAATTCCCATCCAAACTTATCGTTCTTCTTCAACTGTTCAACTAATTGGTCACCAACATTAATATGTTTACCTTCAACCTTAGCACCCTTATCTTCATTCACAACCGCAATTTTAATACCTTGCGTATTGTTGTAAGGATCCCACGTAGAACTTAAATTAAACCACGCATAGAATGATGGCAAAATAGAAAGACCTAATAATAATATAATCACAAACGGCACACGTCTGATATTTTTAATATCTTCAATAAAAATTTCAAATGGTTTCTTCAAAATCATAACTCCTTATCCATTAGTACATGACATGTACTATAAATATCAATACCGCTATCATACCCTATGTTCAAAATCAATTCAATCCCAATTTGTTATATAAGTATATTTATAAAGACTAATATACGACTAAAATAGCATGTTATAGCTATATCAGTATATTAAAATAGAAAATATTTCTATTTTTGGATATCGATAAAAAAAGCCCTCTTTCAATGACTGCAGATGTCATGTCTACATTGAAAGAGGGTGGATTGAATGTTGTGGTGCTTAAAAGCAAGTCATATAAATTGACGATGATTACACACGAGTCTAATATTATCAAAGAAGAATACGAATGACTGTATTCTATCCAGTAAGTAACGGAGGAATTTATGATGCTAAATGCTAAATGCTAAAGCGAGAGCAGTAAGTAGTCCGGATTCTAATTTTTTTGCGACAGAAATTACGAGAAGAGATTTAGATAAACATGATATTTTGATAGAAATTAAATATGCAGGGATATGCCATTCGGATATTCACACTGCACATGGAGAATGGGGACCAGTGAACTATCCTTTAGTACCGGGTCATGAGATTGCGGGTATTGTTAAAGAAGTTGGTTCTGATGTGAGTAAATATCAAGTAGATGACCGTGTTGGTGTTGGTTGTATGGTTGATTCATGCGGTGAATGTGAACATTGTCAAAATGGCGAAGAACAATACTGCGTAAAAGGAATGGTTGGTACATATGCAGGTACTGACAGATATGGTGAGCCAACTCAAGGTGGTTATTCAACACATATCGTCGTACATGAAGGTTTCGTACTACGTATTCCAGATAATATTCCTTTAGATGAAGCGGCACCTTTACTTTGTGCAGGTATTACGACTTATTCACCTTTAAATCACTGGAAAGCATACGAAGGTAAAAATGTAGCTGTTATCGGTATGGGTGGACTTGGTCATATGGCCGTTCAAATTGCACATGCAATGGGCGCTGATGTAACAGTATTATCACGTACATTAAATAAAAAAGAAGACGGCTTAAAATTAGGCGCTTCTCATTATTATGCAACAAGTGATGAGTCAACATTTGAAGAACTTGCTAACTCATTTGATTTAATCATTAATACCGTAAGTGCTAATTTACCAATAGATGATTATCTTCAATTATTAAGATTAGACGGTACACTTGTAAACGTAGGAGCACCAGCAGAACCTGTATCATTACGCGTAGCAAACTTAATCGGTCACCGTAGATCATTTGCAGGTTCAGCAATTGGTGGTATAAGAGAAACACAAGAAATGTTAGACTTCTGTTCAGAACATAACATTAGACCACAAATCGAACTAATTTCAGCAGATCAAATAGACGAAGCATATGAAAGAGTCTTATCTTCAGACGTTAAATATCGTTTCGTAATAGATACAAGCACAATGTAATAACGAAAAAAGTGTCCATATGATGGGCACTTTTTTGTTTTATCTAACAAAAAATCCCCTGCTAACGATAACGTTAACAGGGGATGATTTATTGATTCACTTTAAGATTCAACGACGTCTTCCATTTGGGCTTCGAATTCATCTAGTAATGCGCGTACTTCATCTGTTGTTTCTGTACTCATTAATTGATGTCTTAATTCGCTAGCGCCTCTCATGCTGCGGACGTAAATTTTGAAGAATCTACGTAAGCTTTTGAATTGTCTTGTTTCACTAGTTGCGTATTTGTCGAATAATGTGAGATGTAATCTGAGTAGGTCTAATAGTTCTTTACTTGTATGGTCACGAGGCTCTTTCTCAAATGCAAATGGATTATTGAAGATACCTCTACCAATCATAACACCATCGATGCCGTATTTTTCAGCAAGTTCAAGACCTGTCTGTCTATCAGGAATATCACCGTTTATCGTTAACAATGTATTTGGTGCGATTTCGTCACGCAAATTCTTGATCGCTTCGATTAATTCCCAGTGTGCATCTACTTTACTCATTTCTTTACGCGTACGAAGATGAATAGATAAGTTTGCGATATCTTGTTCGAAGACATGCTTTAACCAATCTCTCCATTCTTCTATGTCATAATATCCAAGGCGTGTCTTAACACTTACCGGTAGACCACCAGCTTTTGCTGCTTGAATAATTTCAGCGGCACGTTCAGGTCTTAGTATTAAGCCAGAACCTTTACCTTTGCCTGCAACATTTGCTACAGGACAGCCCATATTCAAATCAATACCTTTAAAGCCCATTTCTGCCATTCCGATACTCATTTCTCGGAAATGATCTGGCTTGTCGCCCCATATGTGTGCGACGATAGGTTGTTCATCTTCACTGAAAGTTAAGCGTCCGCGAACACTGTGTATGCCTTCAGGGTGACAAAAACTTTCCGTATTTGTAAACTCAGTGAAAAAGACATCTGGTCTCGCTGCTTCACTGACTACGTGACGAAAGACGATATCCGTAACGTCTTCCATAGGTGCCAAAATAAAAAATGGACGTGGCAATTCACTCCAAAAATTTTCTTTCATAATATATTTTAACCTTCTTATTTATTAATTTATTAAATATTTATCCATGATGATATTACCATAAAAGTGCAACTTATACAAAAGGATATTTACTCATTTTAATTCAGATTACTTGTCATAACATTTAAACATTTTAATACTTAAAGCATGCATTTTGACTTTCTCGTGTGGCTTTGTATAACATGATGATATTAGAGAAAGATTTCGAGGAGATGTCGTCGTGGAAGAGTTGAAACACCGGGATAAGACTTTGCTTATTATGATTTTGATGGTAGGGTCATTTGTGGCCATTTTGAACCAGACACTCATGACTACAGCCTTACCAAGTATTATGAAAGAAATGCATTTAACGAGTAGTACAGTATAATGGCTGACGTCTATATTTATGTTAGTGAACGGTATTATGATTCCGATTACGGCATATTTAACACAGCGATTTACAACTAGAACGTTATACTTTGCAGCTTTAACATTCTTTATAGTAGAGTAGGTTCTATTATTTGTGTTATAACGGATCAATTCACCGTTATACTCGCAGGACGTGCAGTTCAAGCTATGGGTGCTGGTATTATGATGCCTTTAATGCAAACAGTGTTAATCCTTGTTTATCTAGTAGATAAAAGAGGACAAGCAATGGGGATGTTTGGATTAGTCGTCGGTTTCGCACCAGCAATCGGTCCAACATTATCAGGTTGGGTCGTATCTCAATACAGTTGGAAAGTAATATTCTACATTCTATTAGTTGTAGCTATTGTAGATTTATTATTTGCGATGAAGTTCGTTAAGAATGTAACAGATGTTACGAAACCGAAGCTTAATAAACTATCAGTCACACTATCGACATTAGGCTTTGCGGCATTGCTATTTGGCTTTAGTGAAGCGGGTAATTTAGGATGGCATCATCCTTTAGTGTATTCAATGATCATTGCAGGTATTGTCATCTTAACAATGTTTATCGTGAAACAATTAAGTATGAATGAGCCGTTTCTTAACGTTCGCGTCTTCACCTATAAATCCTTTACGATCAATATGATTATCGTTTGTATCGTTTTTGTTTCATTTATAGGAAGTCAAACAGTATTGTCATTCTACTTACAGAATCTACACGGTTATTCACCATTGATGTCAGGATTAGCACTCATGCCAGGTGGGATTATAACAGGTATACTTTCACCTTTCACAGGTAAAATATTTGATAAATACGGTGGTAAGTTATTATCCATCATAGGCGTTTCAATTGTCGTGATTACATCATTTGCTTTCACACAACTCGATGCAAACACATCATTCGCTTATGTCACAATATTCTTTGCCATCTCACTTGCTGCAAATGCGATGGTCTTCAATCCATTAACAACAGCTGCGTTAAACAATTTATCACGTGAATTAGTACCACATGGAACATCAATGAATAATACAATGAGACAAGTCGGCGCAGCAATGGGTTCAGCGATATTAGTAACAGTTATGAACACAGCAATCTTAAACCCACATAAATATGGAATAGAAGGATTAGTACACGGCGTACGCGTCGCATATGTTGTTATCTGTATCGTAGCAATACTTAGATTAATATTTGCGATTATCAACCCAACATCTAAAAAAGGCTATAAAGAAGTATAACGAAATAAAGCATATCACTGAACTGACAACCTCAGTTTGAAAGTGATATGCTTATTTTTATAGGTCGAGCAGTGTGATATCAGACAACCCTCAGACTGACCCTTGCGGGGGGTTATAAGTAATACATAAGAAAATGAATTGCTTCATAAGGAAATTTATGTAAACATACTTTATACTTAAATCAAAATCACAGAATTGAGGTTATCGTATTGAAGAAGTTATGGATTTTGGGGTTGGGTATCATTATTCTAATGATCGTTGGAATTATGATTATGACGAAACCATCTAACGAACATCATTCAACAACAGTTAAACCAACAGACTCAACTTATATAAATAGTCAAATACCGACATTATTTCTCCATGGTTATGCAGGAAGTGCGAACTCTGAGAAATATATGGTTCAACAAGCAAAGAAAAAAGGCGTCACAAAAGAAGTCATCACAGCATATGTATCTGAAGATGGAGAAGTTGAATTAAAAGGCAAACTTAAAAAAGATGCGACTAATCCTATTGTACAAATAGAACTAGAAAATAATAAACAAGGCGATCTGGATCTGAATGCAGAATGGTTTAAAAACGTACTAGCGAAATTACAAAGTGAATACGGTATTAAGAAATTTAACTTTGTCGGACATTCAATGGGGAATTTATCATTCGCTAAATATATGTTGAAATACGGAGATGATGAAACATTACCTCAGTTGAATAAAGAAGTGAACATTGCCGGTACGTTTAATGGTGTATTAAATATGAATGAACAAGTAAATGAAATTAGTGTGGATAGAAGCGGTAAACCAAGTCGCATGAACCCACCATATCCAGACCTACAACAATTGAAAGACATCTATAAAGGACAAGAAATAGAAGTATTAAACAAATATGGTGACTTACAAGACGGCACCAACTCAGACGGCCACGTATCCAACAGCTCATCAAAGTCATTGAAATATTTACTAGGAAATAGCCCAAAAAGCTATAAAGAATCCAAACACGAAGGCAAAACAGCCCAGCACAGCGAACTACACGAAAACAAACAAGTCGCGAATGAGATAGTGGAGTTTCTTTGGGGGAGGTAGGTTTTAATCATTATGGAATAGCGAATAACGAAGCAATCTACAATAGTAGGATGCTTTGCTATTTTTTTGCTTCAATAGATTAATAACCAAATTAATTTTTTGGATTTTTATTGTTATATAATTATCTTTTGCGCTATATAATATAATGTGTATAGTATCCTTTGTAAATTGGAGGTTTTGAAGCACAGATTAATATATTAAAGGAGTGTTTTTTTGATGACAATAAATTATCAACCGTTACAACATATTGAATCTGCTAATATGAAATATTTGTATGCTCAAATTCCTTTTAATAAATCAATATTAGAAAATCTTTCATTTGATTATGAAAGAACAGGATCAGTTTTCGATTTCGCTAAAGATTATGAAATTTATTATTGGAGAAATATGTTGGTAAATCGAATGAATTTATTGGTTCTGTTGCAAAGTTGAATTTATAGTATAATTTTAACAAAAAGGAGTCTTCTGTATGAACTATTTCAGATATAAACAATTTAACAAGGA